>NZ_CAWNNO010000001.1:0-139432 GCF_963876085.1 Synechococcus sp. BDU 130192
GGGCGGTGCAACAGTTTGATTTTTCGCTGCTGGAACTGCGTAACTGGGCTCCCTTGGGTCACCAAAATTATGTGGCCGGTTATCTCATTCTTTGTTTACCGACCCTCCTGGGCTTGGCGATTTTACATCGGGATTGGCGGCGCTGGCTTTGGCTGACGGGGGTGGTAATTGGGGCGGTAGATCTCTATACCACGAGCTCTCGGGGGGGGTGGCTTGGGTTGGCGATCGCCTCGGTGGTGGCCTTCGGGTTTGCTTGGGGGTTTAGTCAGATTCGCAAATTTTATTTATTGCTAGCGGGGATTATTTCCACGGGAGTTTTAGGGATTTTTGTGCTGACCAATAACCGCCTCTACAATCTCGTGGTACCGATTTTGCAGGGGGAATTTGGGGAATTAAATTACCGTTGGGTCAATGCCCAGGTGGGTGGGGCCATGGGTCTCGACCATTGGTGGACGGGGGCTGGTTTAGGAAATGCGTTCTTGTTGTATCAAAATTACCGCCCAATCACAGCGGGTCGCCTTTCGGAAATTATTTATCAACTCCACAGTACCCCGGTGCAACTCTGGGCGGAAATGGGCATCTGGGGCTTGGGTTTGTTCTTTGGTTCGATTGTTTTTCTGGGGGTGATCCTCTGGCGACTGCGGGGCCATGTTAAAGGGATGGCACGGGAAGACCGCATTTTGTTGGGCAGTATTTACACCGGGCTAGTCGGCTATTGGGCCTTGAGTTGGACCGATTATCAACTGGATAATGTGGCCATTAGCGGCATCATTGCAATTCTGGTGGCCTTGCTCGCGGCGATCGCCCGTCAAGATCAACCCCAAATATCTCTCCCGTCCCAACCAAACCCAGAAAAATTTTTAGGAAAACCCCGTCTCGTCGCTCTCGGCCTAGTGGGAATTTACGGTGCCGTTGCCATCTGGTTAGCGCCGATCCAAGCCGCCTGGGAGCGATCCAGCACCGGATTTTTAGCATTGCGCCAGGAAACCCCTGATTATGACCGTTTTGTGGAAAATTTGACCGCCGCCCATGACCTCGCTCCCTGGGAACCTTACTATTCCTATCAGTTGGGTTGGAATCTCGGTGAATTAGCTCTCCAGACCACAGACTTAGAACAACGGCAACGCTATCTCCAGGAGGCGATCCAATGGTTTAACCAGGGCAACCAAGCATCTCCCTACCGGGAATTTGGCCGCAGCAACGTGGCCTGGCTCCACATCGCCAACAATGAACCCAATCTAGCAACGGCGGAATTTTACCAATCGGCCCAGCTTGTGCCCGCGAAACGAGGCATTTTCTACGGGTTGGGGTTAAGTTTGTTGGCCCAGGACAAAACAGATCTTGCGGTCGAGGCGATCGCCTTAGAAATTCTTCGTGATCCCCCATTTATCACCAGTCCCATTTGGCGAGGCGGGGGCTTGGGAGAGCTTTATCCAGCGGTGGTGGCGCGGGTGATGGGTCACTACGAACAGCTACTGGCGCAATATCCCGATGATCCGTTGTTACATCGCTGTCGGGGTGGTATTGCCTGGTGGATTGGGGATTTTGCCCTGGCCGAAACGGAATTTCGCCAGTATTTCGACGCCACAGCCCTCAGTTTACTCCCCGGTCGGGAAGCCCTGGGTCAGGAAACGGCGATCGCCCAATTACAAGCCACCTGGGACAACCCAGAAAAACGCTTAGAACTTTTAGAGGAAGCCTGGGCTAGGGTTTCGCCCCAACAGCCCCTCACCGACCAACAACGGCAAGAATTTTTAGCCACTATGGCCAATAGCCCAGATTTTGCCACTTGGATCCGCGTCGGTGCCCCAGTTCTCCAGTACCGTCGCCAGCGCAGTGGGTTTAATGTGAACAGTCGCCACATTGATGGGGACAATCCCACGGATTTTTGGACGGTAAGCGAAAATCTCGCAATTAACACCTGGTTCGGCGAATTTTTCCCGTCTGTTGTCTATGAACCTCGGTTTGACTTGCAATTACAACCCCTCAGGGACAGTCTTTATGCCGCTTTTGAAACAAACGCTAACCCCTAAAAATTGAGCCAATTACTCAGGCCAGCGGGTAACGGCAAGAAAATTAACGCCACAAAAACCAGGGTAAACATCCCCAACAGGTCGCGGCGATTGTCCAAATCCGTCACATCGTTAAGGGCGGGCTGGTTCGCGATGGGCATCAGCAGGGCGAAAATCGCCAGAAAAAGAAAATTTGGCTGCACAAAGGCGATCGCAATCATACAAATCCTTGTCACCTGGGCAATAATGCTCGCCGTCCGCTGGCCGAAAACGGCGTGGGTCATCAAACCACCATCCAATTGACCGATGGGCAAGAGTTGCAAGCCCCCCAACATCAGGGCCACATAACCGGCGATCGCCACCGGGTGTAAATCCAGGGCCATATCCGGGGTGAACTGATTTCCTAGGGCCAAACGACTCATCAGTCCTAGGAGGAGAGAAAACCTTGGATTAAATTCATTAAAGGCTAACAGCGTTGATTCCTCTGGCAAGGGCACCACTTGGGACAAGCCCAGGCCCACCCACAAACAAGGCAGGGTCAGGAGCATCCCCACCCAAGAGCCCGCCACCGCAAAATCAAACAAAGCTTGGCGATGGGGAATGGGGGATTTCCGCTGGGTATAGGCCCCCAGGGTACCGATAAAAAAGGGAATCGGGACGAAATAGGGGAGCGTCGTTTTAATTTTGTAATAGGCCGCCGCACCGTAATGGCCCAGTTCATGGCAACCGAGAATTGCGACTAACAGCAGACCATAGGGTAAGCCCTGCCAAAGCATACTCGGATTCTGTTGGATCACCTCCGGGGCGACCCCCTGCAATTCCAAACCCATGACGGTGGTAGTAAATAAAGTAATTAACACTAAGGCGATCGCCAAATCCGGGCGCGTTAGGGGTTCCTCTTTGGTTTGGGATTGTTGGGCCGCTTTCCAAGGGTTGGGAACAAGGGCAAAAAACGGTTGCCCCCGCAGACTTTCTTGGAAGACCACAATAAAGCGATCGCCAAAGAGCTGTTCGATATTATCCCGAATTGTTTGGTAGGCTTCCTGGGGGACCGCCCGCAACTTGCCTCGACAGAGGATCGCCTGAGGATAGTAGTCAATATTCTGAAGATAATAAACCCCCCAGGGAAAACAATCCCGGAGTGCTTTTTCTTCCTTGGTGCTGATCGGGCGGAGCTTAGAGCCTTCTTTTTTCAGGGCAGAAGCTTGGTCTAATTTTTCTAAATCTAAGCCTGGAGTCTGGGGGGCAGCGGACGGCGGGCTGGGATCAGCAGATTCGTCCGGTTTGGGTTTCCCCCAGTCCAACAAACTCCAATACATAAACGGCGAAAGGATCAACAGTGGCAACATCAGCAACAAGGGCATCGGCTGGGTCGCCCCAAAAATTAAAATCCAGACTAGCCAGGCGGAAGCAGGCAACATCATCACCAGCCAGAGTAAGCTTAATGGTGCTTTATTTTCTGGTGGTACAGTGCGGCGGATGAGGGCGTAGGTCAACACCCCCATAACGAAGAAAAGCAGCCAAACTTCCATGAACTTTCAATTGAATCCTTACTAGAAAATGTGTGGCACAAGCAAAATGATTGCCCCTGCTTTGTGGCGATCGCCCCTAGAGAGAAAATTGTCGAAACCTCACCCCAATGCAACAATGGTAGCGACTGTTTAACATTTCAACATGAGTAGGGACTCCCCCCGTGCAGACTCCCCCCAAACCGCCCCGCAAACTTTTTGAAGACATCTACGCCTTTGCCCCCAATCGAGAAACCCTCGGTGGCACAGCCTACTTTATCGCAAAAGCCGGTGGTGGTCTGTTGGTTGATTGTCCCCCTTGGCACCCAGAGACCCTCAACTTTTTGCAGGCCCAGGGCGGCGTCAAAACCCTCTACATCACCCAGCGGGCCGCCATCAGTAACCAAGTCGCGAAGATTCAACAGGCCCTCGGTTGTGCGATTGTGATCCAAGAGCAAGAAGCCTACCTGATGCCAGAGGCCGACGTGACGCCCTTTCGGGATGATTGGCAGGATGGTGATTTTCGCGGCATTTGGACACCCGGATTTTCCCCTGGTGCTTCCTGTCTCTATTATGGCCAATGGGGAGGCTGTCTGTTCACGGGGCGGCATCTCCTCCCCAACCAAAAGGGTGAAATTCTCGCCCTGCGCACCGCCAAAACTTTCCACTGGGGCCGCCAACTCAAAGGCATCGAAAAGCTGATTGAAACGTTTAAAAATCAGCCCCTAGAATATCTGCTGCCCGCTGCGAATACGGGTTTTCTCCGGGGGACGGGTTATCTAGCGGGGGCCTACCCCCAATTACAACAGGCGATCGCCCTATCCCAGGCCCAACCCCTTGTCCATCTCTAAAGCGGCCAATCTTAGTGAAATTAACCAAGGGGCGATCGCCCTCTGCTGGTGGCTCCCATCTCAGGCAATGCGACTATATAATAAAGGCTATGTGGGAAATCATTGCCCGGCCTCACCCAACGGTCATCAAGGTCTGCCCCTGATTTTTCCCCAGTTTTTTTCCTGTTCATCCCCCAAAACATTAGCATCGAGCTTCCATGGTTCAATCAACTACCTCCTATCAACACCTTTCTAGCCAAGCCGTCCCCTACAGCTACTCCATGGGTGGAACGGTGGTGCCGATGGTTGTCGAACAATCTGGCATGGGAGAACGGGCCTTCGATATTTACTCCCGTCTCCTGCGGGAACGGATTGTGTTCCTCGGTACCGCCATTGATGACACCGTTGCTGACTCTGTGGTGGCCCAGTTGCTCTTTTTAGACGCCGAGGATGCCGATAAAGACATCCAACTCTACATCAACTCCCCCGGTGGTTCCGTTTATGCAGGGATGGCGATTTACGACACCATGCAACAGATTCGTCCCAATGTGGTGACCATTTGCTACGGCATCGCTGCCAGTATGGGCGCTTTTCTCCTCTCAGGGGGCACCAAGGGTAAGCGGATGGCCCTGCCCAGTTCTCGCATCATGATTCACCAACCCCTCGGTGGTGCCCAAGGCCAAGCAGTGGATATCGAAATTCAAGCCAAGGAAATCCTCTACATCAAAGATAAATTAAATACGTTGATCGCCGATCATACGGGTCAACCCTTTGATAAGGTGGCAGAAGATACCGAGCGGGACTTCTATATGTCCGCCGAAGAGGCTTGCCAGTATGGTTTGATCGACCAAGTGATCGCCCCGAACGCCGCTTAACCCCATCGCTCACGTTATCCAGAGGCCCTACTCCAAAACCCATGTCTAAATACGACTCCCATCTCAAATGTTCCTTTTGTGGTAAGTCCCAAGAACAGGTTAGAAAGCTCATTGCTGGGCCAGGGGTCTATATTTGTGACGAATGTGTCGAGCTGTGTAACGAAATCCTCGATGAAGAGCTGATGGAAAATGCAGCGGGCATGGGTATGGGGCGATCGCCTGAAAAAAATCCCCCCAAGGCTCCCCCCGAAAAGATTAATTTTGAAGACATTCCCAAACCCAGGGAAATTAAGCATTACCTCGACGAACATGTCATCGGTCAGGACGAAGCAAAAAAAGTCCTTTCCGTGGCTGTCTACAACCATTACAAGCGCCTGAGTTTGATGGAAGACGACGACGCCGATCCCGTCGCCGATGGCATCGAACTCCACAAATCCAATATTCTTTTGATCGGGCCAACGGGATGCGGTAAAACCCTCCTCGCCCAGACCCTCGCGAAGATCCTTGATGTGCCCTTTGCCGTTGCCGATGCCACAACCCTTACCGAGGCGGGCTATGTGGGCGAAGATGTCGAAAATATTTTGCTGCGCCTTCTACAGGTGGCCGATCTCGATGTGGCCGAAGCCCAGCGGGGGATTATCTACATCGACGAAATCGATAAAATTGCCCGCAAAAGTGAAAACCCCTCCATTACCCGCGATGTGTCTGGGGAAGGGGTACAACAGGCCCTGTTGAAAATGCTGGAGGGTACCGTCGCCAATGTGCCTCCCCAGGGAGGCAGAAAGCACCCGTACCAAGATTGCATTCAAATTGATACCCGCAATATTTTATTTATTTGTGGTGGAGCCTTTGTCGGTCTCGATAAGGTGATTGAGCGGCGGGTCGGCAAAAAAAGTATGGGCTTCGTGCGGCCCGGGGAAGAGGGCAGTGCCAAGGAACAACGTACCGCTGAATTGCTCCAGCATCTTTCTCCAGAGGATCTCGTTAAGTACGGGATGATTCCAGAGTTTATCGGGCGGATTCCGGTGATTGCGTCCCTCAGTCCCCTCGATGAGGAAGCGCTAGTTGAAATTTTGACCCAACCGAAAAATGCCCTCGTCAAGCAATACAAAAAACTCCTGAAGATGGACAGTGTGCAGTTGGAGTTTGAACCGACCGCTATCCGGGCGATCGCCCAGGAAGCTTACCGCCGCAAAACCGGGGCTAGGGCGCTACGGGGCATTGTCGAAGAATTAATGCTCGATGTGATGTACGAACTGCCTTCCCGTAAAGATGTCAACCGCTGCACGATTACACCGGAAATGGTCGAAAAACGTTCTACGGCTGAACTCCTACTCCATCCGTCCTCCTTACCCAAACCAGAATCTGCTTAGGGCCAATGGCGATCGCCCAGGTGCGGGGAGTCCCCCACTATTACGAATGGATTTGTCGCGGGGGCCGCGATCTTCCCAAACCAGTGATGTTATTTGTCCACGGTTGGGGCGGGTCGAGCCATTATTGGCGCAACACTGCCACGGCCTTCAGTGAATCTTTCCATTGTCTGATCTATGATCTGCGGGGCTTTGGTCGTTCTGCGCTCCCTATCGATTACAGTGGTGACTATGCCCTAGACGATTATGCTCTGGATCTAGAAGTACTGCTGCGGCAGTTAGACATCAACGGCAAAATTATTCTCAATGCCCATTCCATGGGGGCTTCCATCGGGGCAATTTTTGCGGCGCAGTTTCCCCAACGCCTAGACCGGGCCATTTTGAACTGCAACGGAATTTTTGAGTATGATGCCCGCGCCTTTGGGATGTTTCAGAAAATTGCTGGCACCATTGTGCGCTTACGGTTTCCGTGGTTACGCCAGGTGCCGGGGCTGGATCGGTTGGCGATCGCCCGTTTTTTGCAGCAACCAATTGCGCCCACAGAGCGGCGGCAATTCCTGGAGGATTTTTTGAGCGCTGATAATCGCGCCGCTGCTGGGACTCTACTAGCTTCGGTGAATGAAATGATGGTGACCCGCTTGCCCCAGGCGTTTCGCAATATCCAATGTCCGACCCTATTCCTCGCCGGGGAAAAAGATCAAATCATTCCGGCGGCCATGGCCAAAAGGGCGATCGCCTTAAACCCAAACTTTCAATATATTGAAATTCCCCAGGTGGGACACTTCCCCATGCTCGAAAATCCCCACCGCTACCAAGCCGAAATCCAGCAATTTCTCAGGGACAAATTTCCCGGATAGTATTTATTCTTGGGATCCCTCAAAGAATGATACGCTCTAACAGAACATCAAAAATTGACGAGAAAATTCTGATGCGTATTTTGTTTGTTTCTGCCGAGGCTGCTCCCATCGCTAAAGCTGGAGGTATGGGAGATGTGGTGGGATCACTGCCCAAAGTTTTACGGCAGTTAGGACATGACGCGAGAATTTTCTTACCCTATTACGGCTTTCTCAACGACAAGCTCGACATCCCTGCGGAACCCGTGTGGTGGGGCAGTGCAATGTTCAATACGTTTGCCGTGTATGAAACCGTATTACCCAATACCGATGTCCCCCTTTATCTGTTTGGCCACCCTGCCTTCGATGGACGTCACATTTATGGTGGGCAGGACGAATTTTGGCGTTTTACCTTTTTTGCCAATGGAGCCGCTGAATTTATGTGGAACCACTGGAAACCCCAAATTGCCCACTGCCACGACTGGCACACGGGTATGATTCCGGTGTGGATGCACCAATCGCCGGATATCAGTACGGTATTTACGATCCACAACTTGGCTTACCAGGGGCCTTGGCGGGGTTTCTTGGAGCGCAACACTTGGTGCCCGTGGTATATGGACGGTGATAATGTAATGGCCTCGGCGCTGATGTTCGCTGATCAAGTGAACACCGTATCTCCCACCTATGCTCGACAGATCCAAACCAAAGTCTATGGTGAAAAATTAGAGGGTTTGTTGTCTTGGATCAGTGGCAAAAGTCGCGGCATCGTCAATGGCATTGATGTGGAACTGTATAACCCTTCTAACGACCAAGCCCTGGTAAAACAATTTTCTACCACCAATCTTGAGGATCGGGCCGCCAACAAAGTGATCATCCAAGAAGAAACGGGGCTAGAGGTCAACTCCAAGGCTTTTTTGATGGCGATGGTCACCCGCTTAGTGGAACAAAAGGGGATTGATCTGCTGCTGAATATCCTGGAGCAGTTTATGGCCTACACCGACGCCCAGCTCATTATTCTCGGCACTGGCGATCGCCACTACGAAACCCAACTCTGGCAAACCGCCTACCGCTTTAAGGGGCGGATGTCTGTGCAACTACTCTATAACGATGCCCTCTCCCGCCGGATTTACGCTGGATCCGATGTCTTTTTGATGCCGTCACGCTTTGAACCCTGTGGCATTAGTCAAATGATGGCGATGCGCTACGGTTCTGTGCCCATTGTGCGGCGCACCGGGGGTTTGGTGGATACAGTCTCTTTCCATGATCCGATTCACCAAACCGGGACAGGCTTTAGTTTTGACCGCTACGAACCGCTGGATATGTACACCTGCATGGTGCGGGCCTGGGAAAGTTTCCGCTACAAAAAAGACTGGGCTGAACTACAAAAACGGGGCATGAGCTATGACTTTAGTTGGTACAAATCCGCTGGGGAATACCTCAAGATGTACCGCCAAAGCATTAAAGAAGCCCCGGAATTAACGACCGATGAAGCCGAAAAAATCACCTATTTAGTGAAAAAACACGCCATTTAAAAATGACTTTCAAAACCTTGGAATAAATCTTTCAGCCAAGTCATCGCTTGGTTACGGTTTGTTTTGACTTCCAGTAACCTTACTCCCTTGGGTGGCAAAGTAGCACAGGTTTGCATTAGGTCAGCTTTGGTTTGAATCGCCTGATATTCAATGCCATATAAATCGCATACTTTAGAAAATTCAACGGTTTGGGGCGTCGCAAAATAATCTTCAAAAATATCTTTTTCTTCGGCGATGGGTAACATTTCAAAGATGCCGCCGCCTTGGTTATTGATCACAATAATCGTCAGGGAGCCGGTAAATTTTGATAATGTCAAAAAGCCATTGATATCGTGGAGGAGAGCGAGATCCCCCGTCAGTAACACAGCAGGCGAATGATTCTCTGCAATGCCCAAAGCCGTTGACAGGGTACCATCAATGCCATTGGCACCCCGGTTAAAGTAGGGCAAAATTTGTTGATCATTCAACTGCCAGAAAAATTCGGCATAGCGCACCACCATGCTATTGGCAAAGAAAATAGCTGTTTCCTCTGGTAACGCTCTGGCTAAACAGTAGGCGATCGCCGCTTCGTTGAGATTTTGTTCTGCCTGGAAAACTGCGGCTAATTTGGCGCGAATTTTTGCATCTTGGGTCTGCCATAGATCCAAGTAGGGCAAACCTTTTTCGTTGTCGGGAAAGATCCCCAAATACTTCATGGTGCGAAGATTAACGGCGAGATATTGGTGGGGACGATGGATGGGGTCAAAATTATCGGCCCGCTCGCTCAAGATATAGGTTTGAATCTGCTGCTTTTCGAGCCAGGCCCGCAAAATTTTACTGGTGGGCAGAGCGCCAATTTGAATCACAATTTCTGGTTTGAGGGTTTCTGCTAGGTTTTGATCCCGCAAAATAAAATCGTAGGTGATGACTAAACCCTGGGGAAAATAATGGGCATAGTTCCGCACGGGGGAGAGGGCTTCGGTTAAAACTGGAAAACTCAAATAACCCGACAACTGGGCGATCGCCTGACAATATACATCGGGATCATCGGGCTGATTCACCCCAGCAATAATTAGCCCCCGGGCATAATTTTTCCAAGCTTCTGTAGGCAAAATATCCGCAGAAAATTCTGCCTTTTCCAGGGGCTGAATCCCGGCAAAAAAATCCGCCTTGATCACATCTTTGAGGTGCGTCACTGAGCCATCGGCAATGGGGGCAAGGGGATCCCGAAACGGACAATTGAGATGCACCACCCCTTTCTGGGGAAACTGCGATCGCCGCCAAGCTTGCACCATGGTTTGTCGGGCATAGCGCAACATTTCAACAGTGCCCAGGGGCGTCGCCATTTCACTAAACCACTGGGCAAAATTTCCAAATAGCTTGATCTGGTCAATGGTTTGCCCCGAATGACAATCCCGCAATTCCGGGGGGCGATCGCCTGTGAGGATAATTAAAGGCACCGCACTCTGGTAGGCTTCGATCACCGCCGGATAGAAATTGGCCCCCGCTGTCCCCGACGTACAGACCAGCACCGTCGGTAAACCAGAACTTTTCGCTAAACCCAGGGCAAAAAACGCCGCCGAGCGTTCATCTAAAATCGGGATCGCTTTAATCTGGGGGTGACGGGCCAGGGCAACGGTGAGGGGCGTAGAGCGGGATCCAGGACAAATCACCGCCGATTGCAAACCCAGGCGCGCGAGGGTTTCTACCATCACACCCGCCCAGAGACTATTAAGATTACTAAAATCTAGACCCATACCTTTCGTGCTGAATTATGCTCCCAGATCAACCAGGGTACAATTAAAGCACTGATTTTCAGTCTTTTGGCATGATTGCTTTACCCTCTGGTTTTTCTCCCCAGGCATACCTCGAACTTGAGTCCGAAAGCACAATTCGCCATGAGTATCGCCAGGGATTGGTTTATGCGATGGCCGGTGGTAGTGATGACCATAGTCGCATTGCCATTAATTTTTTAACGGCCCTTAATTTGCATCTCCGGGATGGCCCATGCCGATTTTTTGCGGGGGACGTAAAAGTTAATTATCGAGACCAGTTTTTTTATTATCCTGATGCTTTTGTCACTTGCGACCCCAGGGATCAACAAAATCGCTATGTAAAACAATTTCCCAAGTTAATCCTTGAGGTTTTATCTCCAGCCACAGAGAACTTTGACCGCGCAGAAAAATTCCAAGATTATCAACGGATTACGACCTTAGAAGAGTATGTTTTAATTTCCCAAACGCAACAGGAAGTAGAGGTTTGGCGGCGATCGCCCCAGGGTTGGACGAATCAAATTTACCGGACAATTGATCCGGTCAAGCTCACCAGCATCCACCTTGAAATGCCTATATCAGAACTGTATCGGGGCACCAGTCTCGAAAGCCGCATTTAAGATGCCGTCGGATTTTTGGCGCGGGCTTCGAGATCGTCAAGGGTTTGCAAAACCAACCGCTTTGCTTCTAGTTGCCAGCCCCAGCGTTGAATTTGGATGGCAGCGGGTAGGGCGATCGCCGGGGCGAGGAAATCGAGGGGCTGCTGGAGGGAAATGCCGAACAGTAAACCCAAACCCGCAATGCCCCAAAAAGGTAAAGCGACTGTCTGTCGATTTTCCAGCACCATTTTTCCGAAAAATCCCTGGGGCATCTGGGCCAAAAGTTCATCCTTAATTTGCTGCTGTTGTCGAGGATTCAACATAAACGCAAATTTGCGGCGCAACTTTTCAATCTTGCGGGCGTCGGTACTGTATTCTGTCAGTTCATTTTCCGCCATCTGAATCAATTTCTCTAGCTGAGCCATGGTGCTTTGGGCCTCTCTCTTTAAAAATCTCTGTTTATTGTGGCATTCCCTGGGATTTTCTCCCCGGCTCCCAAAAGGCGATCGCCATTACTATTCAGCTTCGTTTATCATCAACCCCTAATTTTTTCATCATTCCGACGGTTTTTTCTACCGCTGTTTCGATAAAAATTTGCTATTGTAAAGAAAGTTTAAGTAAGTTATCCAAATTTATAAACAAGTCTACAAATCACCAATAAATGTGTGACGCAGACAACAAAACCACAAAAGTAAATCATGCTAAAGATAGAGCATTGACCAAAAAGCACCATGAGTATCCCAGGCTTGTTCCAGAGAACCGCTGCCCGTTTTCAAACTATGAACTCTCCCACCGCAAGACGTCTCCGTTTGACGCTATTTTGTGACTTCGATGGGCCATTGGTCGATGTTTCGGAGCGATACTATGGTACGTACCAAGCCGCTCTCCAGCATACGCAACAGATTTACGCCCAACAGGGCATCGCCATTCCCCTCAAATACCTCGGCAAAGACCAATTTTGGCAAATGAAGCGCCAACGGGTCAGTGATATCGAAATTGCGATGCAGTCCGGGCTCCAGGAAGAGCAAATTGCCTTTTTCCTCGACCATGTCCGCACCATCGTCAACGATGAAGCCCTACTCCACCTCGACAAAATGCAGGGGGGCGTGAACTGGTCTTTGGCCTTACTCCATTCCTACGGGGTGAAATTGGTACTGGTGACGCTCCGGGAAGAACAGCAGGTGCGGAAAATGCTCGATCAATATGGCCTAAAACGTCTATTTAGTGGGATTTACGGTAGCGACGATCGCCACACGGCCTATGTGAATAATGTGGATGTGAAAACTGCCCTCCTCAAGGAGGCGATCGCCGAACAAGGAGAACTAAGCGATCAATGGCTCATGGTTGGTGATACCGAAGCGGATATTATCGCCGCAAAAAATATGAATATTCCGGCGATCGCCGTGACCTGTGGCATTCGCGATACGGCCTACCTCAAAACCTATCAGCCCGATCATTATTGCAATGATCTTCTCTCTGTGGCCCATTTTCTGGCGGAGCGCTATGGTCACTCTCCCAAGCCCCAGGGCCATCACTACTGCCTATCGAGCATTCTCACATAATCCCACCAACGCACCAGAGGCGTACAAAGGAGCGGTGCCCAGAGGCTACTTAAAATTGCCGTTGCGAGGCCGATCCGTTGCAGTTCACCCCAGAGCATCCCTGAGGAACCCAACCCCCACAGCAGATATTGAAATGCCATAATCACTTCTGCAGCTAGGGTCATTACGAAGACCAGCAGCGCCAGAATAATAAAGTCTTCCTGGAGATAGCGTTGTTGTCGCCAGCGGGAAACGAAATAGGCGACCAGCACGAAGCCTGGAAGGTGGGAAGGTAAGGCACTCACCATTAAGCTGTCATGGATCCAAGCAGCGGCGATCGCCCCCAGGAGAGCATAAATCATCTCCCGCTTCACACTCCAAGCAATTACCCACATCAAGAGCCACTGGGGACTAAAACCGAGGATTGTCATCCCAGGAATGCGGAGTAACAAAAGCTGGCTACACAGCAGCAGCGAGCCAATGCTCACCAAACCATTCATCCAGGGCAGTGCCCCTCTAGGGAGTTTGCGAAACATCTTGCTCCGGTTGCAGCTCAAAATTTAAGGGCTTCTGCTCAAAAGGTGCCACCAATACCCATTCCAACGACCCCAGCGGTACCGTCAACTCCACCGTCGCGATGGGGGCTGGCCCCGCATTAAAATCAATTGCGGCAATGCGACCAATGGGGAGACCTGGGGCGTACAGGGTGCTCAGGTTTGAGGTGGTGACCATATCTCCCACCTTGACATCTGGAACCTTCTCATAGAAAACCATCTGGGCCTGTTGGGGATCATTTTGGCCCCGGAGATAGCCCTGGAAACGACTCCGGGACAACATCACACCCACTTGTTGGTTGAGGTCACTCACCAAAGCAACGCGACTACTGTGGGGGGTAACTTGTACCACCCTGCCCACAAGTCCACCGATGCCAGTCACGGTGTCCCCGACCTTGATCCCGGCTTGACTCCCCTGGCCGATAATAATTTGCTGCCACCAAGCATCGGCACTGCGACCAATGACCGGGGCGGCGATCGCCTCTGTCTGGAGCGTTTGTCGATAATCCAATAAATCTTGTAGCTGTTGGTTCTGGGCTTCGAGTTCCTCGACTCGATTTTGCAGTTCCCGCAGCTTACTATTCTGGAGCAAAATTTCCGTTTCAGCGGCGGTGAGATTGCCCTGACGCCGGAAGAAAAGCCCATAAAATTCCTGAATTGCGCCCCCCTGGGTCTGGCGCAAAAATAAAGCAGCCGAAAGGCCAACCCCAATAAAAATTAAGGTCATCCCATAGCGTTGCCACCAACGGCGGAACATTAACATTCACTCAAGAAAACGATGTGATCCATCCTAGGCTATTCGTAGCGAGTATGGCTCTTAAAGACCCGCTCCATATCCTTATCTTTAAAGTTTTCCAAAACACGACCTGTACCCAAAGCAACACAGCTTTCAGCATTGGCCGCCACGTGGGTAACGATGCCTGTTTCGTGGCTAATCAGGGTATCGAGTCCCTTGAGCAGGGCGCCCCCCCCGGCCAGCATAATTCCCCGGTCAATAATATCAGCAGCCAATTCCGGTGGAATTCGTTCTAGGGTGCGCTTCACGGCTTCAACGATGATCGAAAGCGGTTCAGACATACTTTCACGGATTTCAGGGGCCTTGATGGTGACGGTGCGGGGTAATCCGGAAAGCAAATGTAAGCCACGCACTTCCATGATCGGCTCTTCTTCGTCGGTGGGATAGGCAGATCCCAGTTGAATTTTGATATCCTCGGCGGTGCGTTCCCCAATGACCAAATTGTGGACTTTTTTCATGTAGAGCATAATCGAGTCGCTGAGTTCATCCCCCGCAACCCGTACCGATTCGCTCAGAACAGTGCCCTGTAAACTTAAAACGGCCACTTCTGTGGTGCCGCCACCAATATCAATAATCATGTTACCGGTGGGTTCAGAAACGGGTAGCCCTGCGCCAATGGCAGCGGCAACGGGTTCATCAATGAGATAAACATCGCTGGCCCCAGCTTCTTTGGCTGCTTCTTCGACGGCCCGCCGCTCTACTCCTGTAACGCCACTGGGAATCCCGATTACCATCCGGGGCCGAATCAGGGGATTGCGGTTATCGTGGACGCGCTTAATGAAGTGCTTTAGCATCGCCTCGGCGGTGTCAAAGTCCGCAATCACCCCATCTCGGAGAGGGCGAATGGCAATCACGTTGTCGGGGGTACGCCCTAACATGCGCTTGGCTTCTAGGCCAACCGCCAGGACTTCTTGGTTATTTTTGTTGATGGCCACAACAGACGGTTCCTGGAGGACAATCCCTTTACCAGAGACGTATACAAGGGTGTTGGCGGTACCGAGATCGATACCCATGTCCCGTGAAAATGAAAAGCGACTAAATAAACCCACTTGTACGCTGACCCCTTATCTGCTGTGTGTTGAGCTGGTTTTGAACCTTGAACACATTTACATGATTTACATCGATGTATTGTGTCGGCGGATCTTTAGCGAAAAATTATAACTTTTGGATTTTATTATGTTTGTTCACCGGCGTCTAGCGTCTATGGACAGCTCCCGTGGGGATCAAGAGATCAAGGAGATCGCCTATTTATCACCAATTTTACAGGGCATTTTATTCGCCATGACTAATCTTGCCAGAAGGGAACTTCGGGGGGCTGATTCATCTCTTCGAGGGTTTTCCAGCCCGCTTCCCATAGTCGTTGATCCTTGAGTTGTTTGGCATTGATCCAAAATCGGGTGTCAGGGTCACAGGAGGATACTAATTCGGCAAACACCCATTTCCCTTCATTGCGGCGGTTCATCACCTGGAAATGTCGCCAACCGAAAGTCTTTTGGGTGGCGGTCCATTTAGACCCAAGGAGATGGGGAAAGCGTTGTTTTTGTTTCTTCGCCATGGCTGAATTAATGCTCGATCACACCCTAAAATCGGGGTCGTTTATTCTAGCTTAGTGGGACGCGCTTTTCGGATCAAAGGCGTCTCGGAGGCCATCGCCAAGGTAATTTAAACTGAGCACCGTCAAAAAAATCGCTAAGCCTGGAAATAGGGCCATGTGGGGAGCTGTGGTGACGAAATTTTGGGCATCATACAGCATTCGCCCCCAAGTCGGAATGTCCGGTGGAAACCCTAAACCAAGGAAACTGAGGGTTGATTCGGTGATGATCGCGTTACTCACGGACAGGGTAGCGGCGACGGCAATGAGACTGACCAGATTCGGCAGAAGATGTGTCCTGAGGGTGCGGAGGGGATTGGCCCCCATGGCCTGGGAAGCGGTCACAAATTCTCGGTTTTTGAGGGTCAAGCATTGGGCGCGGACTAACCGGGCGATCGCCATCCAATTCAAGCTGCCGATCACCAGCACCACGAGGAGAAAGGTGCCCCATTCTGCCCCGGCGATCGCCCGGAGGGATTCCCGAAACAGATAGACCACCAGGAGTAATACTGGCAGTTGGGGGAGGGATAGAAATAGATCCGTCAAACGCATCAACAATTGATCGAGCCAGCCACCATAAAAGCCGGCGATCGCCCCAATCACAGTCCCTAAACTAATCGCCACAGCCATCGCAGCCAGCCCGACCGTCAGGGAAACTTTGCCCCCAAACAACACCCGCGCCAATTGATCCTGTCCAAGGTCATCGGTGCCAAAGGGGTGTTCCCAGCTTGGTGCAAGGGCACTTCTGGCGAAGTCAATGCCATCGATGGGGGTCTGGTAAATCAGCGGTAGGCCAAAAACCAACAAGGCGATCGCCCCCAGGACAATCCCCCCAAGTACCGCCAGACGATTGCGGCAAAACCGTTGCCAACTGCGCGTCTTATTCCACATCCTCGTTATCGTAATAGAAAGGACGCACCCGGGACGTGAACCCAGACGCCTTAAATTTTTTCAGTTGGAGGGGTTCCGGCTGATTGGCAGCGACCGATACCGGGATCTGAAACTCACTAATGCCTGGTGGTACTTCTAAAATAGTGCCCACACGACCGCGATTCTCAAAGGTCGGCGAACCATTGGCATCATAAATTCGCCCAAACACATCCGCATCAACAATATATTTACCCGATGTGTTTTTCGCTTTGCCTTTAATCATGAAACAGTTTGCATCTTCATTGGAGCCGCTGGTCACAATTCCCTGCATCTCTGCGGGACAGCGCTCATAGCTCAAGTCAGACAACTGAATCGGCGTGAGGGCCAAGGCCTGGCTGAATGGAAATAACCCCAAACAAAGCCATAAACATCCCGCGAGAAAGCTTACGATGATGCTGCGTCGTTCCATGGATTTCCCTCAATGTCGAAAATTTCCTCTAGCATAACAATTCTATTTTTTTCCCAAGACTTCCGCTAGATTACAGTTCCAATCTGGCGCATCCGATGGCGGAAAAGCAGAGTATAATAATTGATTGCCCAGATTGCCCAAAATCACCAGATTCTATTTCCCATGCAATTTATTGACCACGCTGAAATTGAAGTTATCGCCGGAAAAGGGGGAGATGGAATCGTTGCCTTTCGTCGCGAAAAATACGTGCCTGCTGGTGGCCCGGCGGGGGGCAATGGCGGCTGGGGGGGTTCAGTGATCTTCCGGGCAGAAGAAAACCTGCAAACCCTCCTCGATTTTCGTTATGCCCGCACCTTCAAAGCCCCGGACGGCGAACGGGGTGGCCCCAATAATTGCACTGGCGCTTCTGGGGAGGATCTGATTGTGGATGTGCCCTGTGGCACGGTAATTTACGACCGGGAAACCGACGAAGAAATTGGTGATTTAGTTTTTCATGGACAAACCTTCTGCGTCGCCAAGGGCGGTAAGGGAGGCCTGGGAAACAAGCATTTTCTCAGCAATAAAAACCGCGCCCCGGAATATGCTCTCCCCGGCTTAGAAGGAGAAATCAAGCAACTGCGCCTAGAATTAAAATTACTGGCAGAAGTGGGCATTATCGGCCTCCCCAATGCCGGGAAATCGACCCTAATCTCTGCGTTGTCGGCGGCCCGGCCCAAAATCGGCGCTTATCCGTTTACAACTTTAATCCCTAATTTAGGGGTGGTGAAACGGCCAACGGGAGATGGCACGGTATTTGCGGATATTCCAGGATTAATTGAGGGGGCACACCAGGGGGTGGGCTTGGGCCATGAATTTTTACGTCACATTGAGCGCACAAAGGTTTTGGTGCATTTAGTGGATCTCAATGCGGAAGATCCAATTAAAAATTACAAAACGATCCAAGGAGAACTAGAAGCTTATGGTCGCGGTTTACCAGAACTCCCCCAGATCATTGCCCTCAATAAACTCGATGCAGGCGATCGCGAATTTGCAGATTTCATCACGGAGGAATTACGGCGGCTGACCGACGCCAAAATTCTGACCATTTCAGCGGTATCCAGAACCGGTCTAGAACAGTTGCTACAAGAGATTTGGGACGTCTTAGACCACCTCAAAGAGATCAGCCGAAATGAAGCCCCCGAAACCTCAGTCATGGATCTTGAAAGTCTTCGCATTGCAGATGAATGATGCGGGGTTTTAAGGCGATCGCCGGATTGCCGCCATAGATCGTCATCGGGTCAAGCGATCGCAAGGCAACACTCCCTAAACAAAGCACCGCCCCTTCGCCGATGGTGACACCGGGGGCAATGCTACTGCGGGCCCCCAGCCAACTGCCCCGTTCAATGTGGATGGCACGGGTGATTAGTTTAAAGGTGGGGTCGCTCCAGTCGTGGTTACCGGTACAAAGATAGACATCCTGGGAAATACAAACATGGTCAGCAAGGGTAATTGGTGCCAAGTTATCAAACCAAGTATTTTCGCCAATCCAGCAATGAGCACCGATGGTCAGTCGCCAGGGAAATTTAACGCGCACGCCGGGTTTAAGCCTCACCCCTTGACCAATGGTGGCGCCAAAGCGTCTCAATACCCAAACTTTAAAAGAGGATGGGGGGAGCAACCGAGTTCGCACCACGGGATCACCGATAAAAAACCACAAGAGTTGCCTTAGAAAGGAAGCACCGGGAGTGTAGTTTCCGGTGGTATAGCGGTCGAGATGGATAAAACTCACAACAGCAATTTTTAAATTGAGCGAAAATTCAAAGGCAGGGATGGTGATAATGTCTTAATGGCCGAAGACAAAGAAGGCGATCGCCTTCTTTACTCCCCATATTCCTGAAGAAAACTGAGAAAATCGGTTAGGGCTGCTCCGGTTTCTCGGCCAGGGGTAAGTTGATACCGTGTTTGGAGAATAAAGCCTCGATTTTGGATTCGAGCACGGCGAGCCGCTCGTTCTCTTTCTTGAGCTGCTCGATCTCGTTCTCGATTTGTTTCGTCCTCTGCTCGTGCTCTCTCGTTCTTTGCTCGATTTCCAGCGTGCCACTCAAGGCCGAGATTAGCCAGGAGAGCCGTTGTCCCCAACGTGAACGCCAGGAAACTCCACTGGAGGATGGTGAGGGGGAAGAGTTGGATTGGGATTGTATCGGTGTCGGCATAGAACCTCAGGAGGGCAGCAACGGCATAGAGAAAGGTGGTGAGGGCACGGGGCAGTAGAGCGAGAAAACTAACCATGGTTTTAGTTTAGCCAAAAGGCGATCGCCTTCTTTACTCCCCATATTCCTGAAGAAAACTGAGAAAGTCTGCTAGGGCTGCTCCGGTTTCTCGGCCAGGGGTAAGTTGATACCGTGTTTGGAGAATAAAGCCTCGATTTTGGATTCGAGCACGGCGAGCCGCTCGTTCTCTTTCTTGAGCTGCTTGGTCTCTTTCTCGATCTGCTTTACGTCGTTCTTCGTCCGCAAGAGCATCGCGTCGAGTTTCGCGTTCTCTTTCTTCAGCCTCTCGGTATCGGCTTCGATTTCCAGCGTGCCACTCAAGGCCGAGATTAGCCAGGAGAGCCGCTGTCCCCAACGCGAACGCCAGGAAACTCCACTGGAGGATGGTGAGGGGGAAGAGTTGGATTGGGGTGGTGTCGGTGTCGGCATAGAATCTCAGGAGGGCAGCAACGGCATAGAGAAAGGTGGTGAGGGCACGGGGTAACAGGGCTAAAAAGCTTACCATGATCCCATTTTAACCTTTCTGATTTGGTGAAATACTTACAGGTTGCTTGAAGGAAATGCTACTCCCAACTTGGGATGTAGGCTGGCTCCGGTACGGCCGGTGATGATCCAGAGGATTGCTCGCCCGATATCACGGGAGACATGCCAGAGGGTTTCGTGAGGTTGGTTGGAGGGAATGGGGATGGGGGTGGTGATAATGCCGCGACTGCCGAAAACAAAGAAGGCGATCGCCTGGGCACGACGCATATGAAAATCAGAGGTGATTAGGTAAACGTGCTGGATGTGACGATCGCCAAAGTCTTTAACGAGAGTGGTGAAGTTGGTGACGGTATCGATGGCACGATAATCAAGATGAATGCGATCGCGATTGATGTTTGCGGCTTGAAAGATATCCTTGGCGATTTGACGAGATTGACCGCTAGAAACCCAAATATCGAGAGTTGGGTGTTGCTGGGCAAAGTTGGCGGCAAATTCTTCCCGACCTAAACCACCTCCAAGGGCTAGGATGGCTTGAGGTGTAGGAGCTTGAATCTGTGCGAAAATTAAGCGGACGGGAATAAACCCAATAAGAAAAATGAGGCTTGTGGTAGTAAAGATTACCCACGGTTTGCGGTAGTTTTTTGCGCAACGCAGCATCTAATTTCGGCTGATAAAGATGGTCAGCGTGCTTTTCTAGTTTAGTTTTTGTGGGGGTCGAGTCGTCGTAGAAAGGTCAGACAAGTCAGCTTCGATGAGGCGTAGACTAAGGAGGGTTTCGGCAAAGACGCGCTGAAAGGCATAGTACCAGCCGTGCCAACCGTCGAAAATACCGCCTTTAAGGATGAGGCAATAGAAAAAGATGATGATAGGTGCAAGGATTTTTTGTTTGCGGAGGCGATCGCCCCAACCTAATTCTGATAGGGGAGTTTTCTGAAGCTTTTTAACTTCGAGCACCATATAGCGATCCTGCGCCCAGAGCCAGCGACTAAGGGATTTGCGATCATCATGGTAAATATGCCCAGATAACAAGGTTGTTTTTCCTGCTATCTGTACTCGATGGGCATGGCCATCTTCTTGATAAGTGGCTTTTCTTGCACGATACAACACGGTTCTTCGGGGAAGTAATGTACCTCGCAACGGCTTACCAAAGACGCAGTATTTGAAGGGAACACTGTAGCCATTGATTGCTGGATTGTCTTGCAGTACTTTGAGTTGCTGAATCAAGTCATCACTTAAAACATAATCTGCATCCAAGGACAAAACCCATTCTGTCTGAATTTGTGCCAGACCAAAATTACATTGATCAGCAAAGGATGAAAATTCTCGCTGGATAACTTCAACTTGAGCATAAAATTTCAGAATCTCAAGGGTTGTATCGGAACTGAAGCTATCAATGACTACGATGCGACTTGCCCACTGGAGTTGTTGCAGGGTACGCTCGATATTTGGGGCTTCGTTATAGGTCAGGATCAGTGGTGTGATTGACTCAAACATGGCGATGGGGCAAGGGTTGATTCTGGATGATGGCGTCGTATATTTCGACTAAATTCGCGGCGATTTTGTCCCAGGTATAGTTTTCAACAATAAACTGTCGCGCGCGATCGCCTTTTTCTTTGGTGACTTCAGGTTGAAGCAAACAGGTGCGGATTGCAGTGGCGATCGCCGCTTCATTCATCTCTGGAACTATTCCTAGATCCTGCTGTTTAACAATTTCCGAAAGAGCCACTCCAGGCGTGACAACACAGGGAAGTCCTGCGGCGAGAGCTTCCAGGACAGCGATACCAAAGTTTTCAGAGTAAGACGTGAGAGTAAACAGATCAGCACCTTGCAAAAGGAGATCTTTTTTTTCTCCTTCGATGAAGCCCAACATCCGGGTGCGATCGCCTATGTCCGATTGTTGAAGGCAAGTATAAATTTCATTTTCATAATTGGGATCACCACTGCCTGCGATAAGGAAGGTAAATCGTTGATCTACCAGTTGCGCTAGAGCCTGAATTAGTATTTCTATGCCTTTTTTTGGATGGAGACGCGAAAGAAATAGGATAATAGGTTCGTCACTAGGTAGATTTAGCCAATAGCGTAACTTTTGGTGAGCATCAGGATATTTTGAGGAAATCTGTAGACCATGAGGCAGGATAAATGAAGGTGCAGCTAATCCCAACTTAGATATTTCACTCTGCTCAAGGTAGGAATTGAGATGCAATCCTGAACTACCATTCAAATTCCAACGTTCGATTAAATGGAGATATATTTGCTTTTTTAGAGCACTTTGTTGCAGCGACCACTGGCACAGTAATCCATGCAGAGAAACAACATAAGGAATATCCCTGAATTGGGCTAGAGCCATTGTTAAAGTACAAGGCAAAGAAAAGAGGGCATGGACATGGACAAGATCGTAGCGATGTAGATTTTGCGACAGCCAGGTGATAAAGGGTGGTGAAATTGCAAACTCTCGTATTGCTCGCAGTGGAGGAGAAAACCGTGGAAAAAAGTAAATGGGGACTTGGCAGTACAGTACCTTTTGGGCTAACGGTACATCAAGCAAATTGCGGCCAGAGTCATTGACGGTGGCAATTTCAGCCGCAACACCAGAGCTTTGTAAGGCTCTGACCATTTCTAAAACTGCTTGACTAGTACCGCCTTTAACTTTTGAGATAGAGGCAATAACGTGAAGAATACGCATTTCACTTTTAGATATTGGGGTAAAGCTGTTCAGGATAATAGGAACCTGGTGCTTCTCCGGATGGAAGCCTGGAATTCATAGCTTGGTGTAGCTCGATAAGATACTGTCCGAGCGATAGATATAGCAACAATGCCAGTGAGGGGAAAGTGATCGTACCAAGTAGAAATGCTTCGAAGATACTACCTACTAGCAGGGCAGCTAATCCGGCAATAATAGTATTGCTATGGAGCGAATACATAGGGCTACGGGTTGCAATCTGATCTAGTTTGAGAATCAGACGAATACAACTGACCCCGAAAAAAAAGAGAGGAATCAGCCCAACGATGCCTAGGTTAGCAGCAATGGCTAACCACGAGTTTTCGCCATAGCCAAGGCGATCGCTTTGGAGGGGAGCGCCAAAAAATGGATGGGCGCTAAAAGCATTCCACATGGCTCGCCAGACGCGGAGTCGGGAATTTTCCAGCTCAGTATCAAGCAACTGGTTAGCCACACTATTTGTATCCAATGTGCTTAAGATCGGAACAAGCACTGCCACAAATAAACCAATGAAAAATGCAACGCGAATAAATTGGTTCTTGCCCCGGCGAAAAAAGAGTAGAACAGCCAAACATCCCATGAGTGCTCCCGTACGCGAGGCAGTTAGAAATAGGGCAATGAGAACCAGTACCAGAGCGATCACCCAAAAGATTTGCTGTCGCTGTTGTCTTTGAGCCTGCATCAAGAAGAGCAAGCAAGGCACTGTGGTTGCCAAGAGAGTTGCCGCATGTTGGGGGTTGCCAGTGGTACCGAGTAAGGCCCCATGGACGAAAGTGATGGGATAGAGGTCAAAGAATGCCTGATAGCCATTGGCAATCACGAATAAAACTCCCACACTAGCGATCGCCCAAATCGCCAAATAGAATTGTCCATCGTCCTGGAGCCAACGGGATGGGCCGAGCCAGACCATCAACACAGTACTCGCAAAGGTCATGAATGCTAGTAAGGCGAAGGAAAGACTACCAGAGGCAAAAGTTTTGAAGAAAATCAGTCCTTGGATCGCCATCAAACACCATACAGCTGAAGGCATAAAACGTTGTCGCCAGCTCTGTTTATTGGGAGTTTCAACGCCAAGCCAAAGCAACAAACCAACCAGAAGAAGACTCAGGGGCCGACCGGCGGCGCGGAGTTGCTCCAGAGGAAAGACGAGATCTGGGGGATCGAGAACGTATTGGTCTCGGAACTCACTGAGAGATGCAGCAAAACAGCAAAGAGCAACTAGCAACCAGGCCATACGAGGCGATCGCCGGGCTTGATAAGCCAAAATAACGCCAATAACTGCACACACCATGCCCAGGGGGCTGCTGAGAAGATTAATAAATTGGCTAAGAAATGCTGAGCCCATAAAGGAGTCCTTACTATTTATTGCTTATGAGTGACGGGGAATTTGACTGATGGGCGGGCACTAACTCATTCAACAATGCAACCCATCGCGTTGCCCAAACATCGGCAGCATAGGGGGCGGCAAGTTGCTGCGATCGCCTGCCCCAGGCCGAGAGTTTATCATAGGCTTTATGAATACTCAGCAAGGCAGTCACCAGAGCCTCAACATTCTCTTGTGTAACCACTAGACCGTTATACCAGGAGCGGACTACTTCAACGGCAGAACCACAAACATCAGTACAAACAATTGGCAAACCAGCGGCGGCGGCCTCCACTAGGGCTAGGGGCCAGGGGTCAAAGCGACTGGGGAGGACAAAGGCACCTGCCTGACTCCACATTTTTGTCATGGCATCGGGTTGAACAAAGCCTCGGTTGATGATGCCAGCTTGATTTGTTAAGAGATGTTCTAATTCACCCTTGCCACAACAGACCAACTGCCATGGATTTGTTACCTGTTGGCGATATTGTTGATAGGCGGCCACCAGCTCTTGGAGACCTTTTTCTTCACTGTAGCGCCCCACAAACAGAAACGACCGGGGCCAGGAAGATTGGCAACGGACATTAAGGAGAGGAGAGAGGGTTTGGTAGTCAATGCCATAGAGGCCGGTACTAATGTGGTCTGGGGCAATGCCTAACCGGCGGGCATACTGCCAACTGCGTTCTCCGGTAACAACCACATGGGAAAAGCGATTCAGGTAGGGACGCAGTACCCAGGGAGCACACCGTTGTTTCCAGGTGCCCCACCAAGGGGTATCCATACCCATAATAAATTGACTGGATTTCAGGTCTGGGGTAAAGGCCAATTGACGATAGGGGGGATGGAACCACCCACCGATAAAAATCACGTCTGGCTTTTGTTCGCTGACAATTTGCTGAATTAAGCTTGTTTGCTGGCGTTCTTCTAGGTCGAGCAGTCGATGGGGAATGCCCTCCACGAGTTGGTCGTTAAAGGCAGTTTGGGTTTTGGCTTGAAATGCAAGGACAAAGGAGTCAACTTCAGGAATTTTTTGCAGTTCTCGCCAACAGGCAGCCATATAGCCAGAAATGTCTGACCAACAAAAAACAATGTTTAAACTCACAATCAAATTAATTATTGTTATGCAAAGGTTTGAAATGCCTCAATAACTCGGTCAGCACAGGCAGACCAGGTGTGGGCAGCAGCGTGCTGCTGCCCGCGTTGGATATAGTCTTGTCGGAAGCGAGTATTGTTTTCCAGTGTTATTAAAATATCCACAATGTTATCAGGCTTATCCGGGTCAACGATGATCCCTGCATCACCAACAACTTCGGGGAGAGAGGCACGATTAGCAACTACAGCGGGTACTCCAGCAGCCATTGCTTCCAAGGCAGGAATGCCAAAGCCTTCGTAGAGAGAGAGAAATAACAGTCCTAGGGAGCGGCGAAGTAAGAGGGGTAGGTCTTCGTCGGAGACAACGCCAAGCAAGGTTATGTTGGGATGATCTTTCGCGGCTTCGATGTAGTCGGGGTCGGATCTGCCTGCGATGACGATGTGAATATCGCTTTTTCGCTGGCGCAGGTGCTTGGCAACTTCGAGGAAAGAATCACCGCCTTTCTTTTTGCGCAGTCCGCCAATCATAAAGACGTAGGGAGCTTCCACTGGGGAAGGAAGGGTGTCAGGTGGGGTAGTAGCAATATCGAAAAAAGGTTGATCGATTCCATTGCCAATCACCACAATTTTTCTGGGGTCTGCACCTAACAATGCCACCATACGCTGTTTTGAAAATTCTGACACGGTGAAGACAACTCGACTATCGTTCAGCGATCGCCTTACCCACCGCCCCCACTTGTAGCGAAACCAGCGATGCTGCCAGCTCTGGGACCAGGGCAACTGTGACTCAAAGGCTTGGATGTCGTGGAGGGTAATGGCAACGGGACATTTGGAAACAGGGAGATAGGTTTCCATCGGGGCATAAACCCAATCAGTACCATCAGGAATATGGCGATCCAGTTTAGGCAAGCCGAGGAGTTTCCAACTGCGTTCAGTGGGGTTTTCGGGTGTAGGGAATGTATAAGTGGGCAAGTCTCGTAGGGGACAGAGGGTGTCGAGTTTATGGTCTGGGCCAAGCCACTGTTTTGAGACAAGGAGATTAAGATTGATGCCTTCGGTTTGGTGGAGTTGGTGGAGAACGGCGTTGATATGGCGCCCGACACCTGTGCAGGGGAGGTAGGTGCGGAGAGGATGGATGTAAGAGATTATACGCAAATGCAAAAACAATAGATATAGTACGACTAAATTTACTTCAAAAGTCAGAAAGATTAATTTGTCCTTGAGAAAGTTTGAATTTTACTTTTGCAAAAGAAACCTCCCTAAGAGATTAGCTTTGAGAATCGACTCATAGAGCGCTGGAAAAGCGAAGAACTCACACCTTTAATTCCACCCAAAAGTTTCAAAAAAGTATGATTGCTACTAAAATTAGTCAATGACATTCTTACCCTTTCAATTTCAGTCATATACTTTATTTGGGTAGCATAATCAGCAAAATGAATAATTTTAGGCTCATAAGAATGGTTATTCACTACTACTTTCCTCTTTGTGGATAGTATATCTGAGAAGTAATAAGTCATACCATTTTCTTGGAGAGATACAATATCCGATAAATCTCTTGTCTGTACGGAGAAACCATTGCTCATCAGTGCCATAGCAATTAACCTTTCATCACTCATTGAACCTCCTCTAGCGCGTATACAACCAAGCTGATCATATATTGAGCGCATTTTTCGAGCACGTTCAAAGATGCCAGTCTCATTTTTTTTAAATAGATAGAAATCCCCTGTAAAGAAAGGGATGACTTTTACATTAAAATACTCTTTAACTCTATTACAATCGAGGAACCAGTGCCCAACATGATTAATATTTTTACCTAAAGCGACAAAGTTAAGGTGTGAGTACTTTTGAAAGATTGATAATAAGTCGCTATATACTAATGAATCTGAGTCAATGAACATAGTTTGGCCAGAAAAGGGCGTTAGCCTGTCGATGTTTACTTTAGCTGAAACGCCAGGCCAATCCGAAAAATTCCAAGTTATAATCTGATCATAAGGATGAAAAAGTTCTGACTCACAGGAATTATGATCACAAGCTAATGCAACTGGAAGCTTAGGGTTACTCTTCTTTATAGACCAAGCCAAACATGCGGCCTGAATATAAAATTTCTTTTTCCCGTGCGCAATCAAAAGAACGCCATTATCATCAGACATCACCAAACTCCATTAAACGTAGAAATTAAATTGATCTGACAGTGCCTAGATTTCATGCTGTAACTTTCTATAAGTATGGCTCGAACAATGCATTTGTTACTCGAATTGGTCCATGGCTTCCCTCTGTTCTGACAAGATCATAAAAACCAGTTAAAACATATCCGTAACCTCCCAAAAACTCAGCAAGGCTAAAAAAAGAGGTATTGTTTGTTTTGTGACGCAGAGTTGTTGCTTCTGAAACAATAAACCTTATTGATTTTTTATCTAACAAGTTTTTGCCTCCGGATAAAACTTCTAAATCAAAACCTTCCGTATCAGTTTTAAGAATATCGATTTCTTGTATTCCGTTTAAACTGCAAAATGAGTCTAGCGTAGTAACTTTGACCTTTTCTATCTTGTGATTATGCTTGGCAGCAAATGATGAATCTAGAACTGAAGAGTACTTCGAGTCTTCAATAACATACATATCCAACTCGTCTTCTTTATTTCCAAAGCCAAAATTTAAGGGAATGACATTTTTAAGCTTTTTACAGTTATCAACTAGTTTTTCATATGTCTCTGAGATAGGCTCAGCCGCATAAATTCTCGAACCTGGTAAATAACGACAAAAGTCATTAGTAATTTCGCCAACATTTGCGCCGACATCAAAAATCACCATAGAACTTTTATGCTTATTCCAGAATCTAAGATCATGCATTAAAGAATATCCCCTTGTCTTTCTTTGATCTAATATCAAAAAAGGCAGGTGTTGAAGAATTTTTCTGATTTTCTTTTCCATTTTATTCACTACCAAATTAGGGCCTTGCGAAGTAAACAGCTAAATTCATTGATCTCAAAATTCTTTGAGTTTCATTTTTCATATCTTTGTTTGCTTATGCAGATTGATTTAGGCAATTCATTTTTTATGTAAATATTTCTATATTTTCAAATTTTTGATTCTATGGTACAGGCCATTAATTATTCGACTTCTCTTCAATACAAAAAATGGCCTAATTAAGGAGAATTTAGCTAAATCTGTTATCTGGAGTAAAGGTATAGAAGCTTTAGGTTTTGAAGGTAGAAAAAATTTGTTAAAAAATTTTCTTTGAGGCATTATAGCATTTAAGGAGAATCCGGCCCAGTGTATTATTAGGACTCTTTTTTTATGGTCTAAGCCTCCATAATCCCAAACAAAATAACTATTTTGGGATTTGTATATGTATCCAGATTGTCGTGCCCAGCTATTTTGACAAATACCTCCTAAGACTTCGGCAACATGACCATAGCGAACAGGCTTCATATCACAGCAGTAGTTAATAAATGCTTGGTCGGTATTACGGGGATTCAATTGTTCTCTCACTTTGAGTGCATCATTAGCAAACCGCTCAAATTCTTCTAGGGTAAATAGACTTTTTTGAGATGCCCAGCGTCCTGAGTTAAAGCCTCTGGCTTTGCCTTGACGTAGTAGTTCTCGACGCAGTTCGCCTGGTTCATAGACCTGATTGATGGCGCAGTCGAAGTGGAGTAGATCGAAGTTATAATCGCCTAATGCTTGAATCACAGGTTTCAGGTCTGCTAAAACTACCTGTCGAGCATCGAGATACATGAACCGATCGCATTTCCCCCAAAAAGCAGCATAGCGACGGAACCAGTAGGGGCCCGTGGGAGTATGTCCTAGTTCAAAAGCTTGACCAATGGCCTCTAGCCTTGCAAAAGATGGATCTTCGTAAATTTCAAAGTTGTAGGTGTCTTGGAGTTTCAGCAGGCGATCGCACTCATCATTAAACGGAATCAAGATCAGCCGTAGGTCTGGATTAAAGGTGCGGTAGCTGTTGAGGAAGGCGATCGCCCAATCATACACCACATCATTGGCGGAGAAATAGACACCAATATTCATCGTTTATTTAATCGTCTTAGGACTTTAAGCTTACCTAATTGAGACATACATTGCTCTGCAAAAACAGGATTAAGTATTTTTACTAATTGTGGATAGGGGACATTCCCAACGATGCAATTTTGGCGATCAAGATCATAAGCCGCCAGAAAATATTGCTTAGCTCCGTTCTTGTAGCCTTCGCGCAAAACAGCCCGGCCAAAAGCCCAAAAACGTTTTGCCAATACTGCTCTAAGTTCCTTTGATAAAGGTTGATTGGTTGTTTGTTCTATAAGTGCTTGATGTTTTCTCAATATCTCATATTGGAACATAGCTCCCTTACTGCTGTAACCTTTTTGGCTAATCCGACCATCACTGACATACTCACGATATTGATAAATGGGAGTGGAATAATAGAGAAAGTTGACCCCTGCCAATACGAGACGCAAGTGTAAATCATGTTCCTGCCCCCTGGGCAAGGATGGATCGAATCCTCCAATTTCTAATAAATATTCCCGTTTATGTAGCGGACAAGATGTTAAAGGGCTATTTGATAAGATGTGGGCTATGGAGTCCTCCTTGGCTGTCCTAGGCCGAAGAGGATAACCGGGCAGTGTATTGCCATTTTGATCAATTCGAATCGCATCACCATAAACAATCGCTTTAAGTCCTGGATCTAATTGTTGAGCTTGCTGAATCTGGTGTTCAAGACAGTCAGGTAACAGAATGTCATCTGCATCTAAAAATTTAATGTATTTTCCCTTAGCTAACTCTAGTCCCCGATTGCGAGCGATTGGTGCGCCTTGATTGGCTTGGGTTTCCCAGTAAATGCGATCGCCAAATGAGTGAAGGATGTCGATGCTGCCGTCTGTTGAGCCATCGTCTATCACGATAACTTCCACATGTGGATAAGTCTGATCGAGAGCACTGGCGATCGCATCCTTGACGTAGGCTGCACTGTTGTAGCAAGGGATGACGACAGATATCAACTGAGACATTTTGAACTCTATGAATTTTTAGCCTGATTTAGCAGGTACTTGCACAGGCAAAACTTTTTTACTAACGAAACTTCTCAAGGGAGAATCAACAAAATATGCGACGAGGTGAGCTGCCGCAAGCATTACAGCTAATCCACGTGCAATAGAAACTTCTACATTTCCTAAAAGCTCGGACAGCTTTTGGATAATAATTCTTCCGATATTCATGTGGAGCAAATAAAATGGGTAGCTAATAAAACCCAGCCACTGAAAGAATTGAAGAGATAGAAATTTCTTTAGATAAAACAATAGTTGAGCAAAACAAAAAATAGAGGTAACACAAAGTACAACATAAAAATCATAGGTACTCGATGTCAACGCGGCTATGTTAGCAAAGACTAATGTCAAGTAACCTACTTTGTAATTCAAGATACGGATTGAATAGATAGAAATTCCAATCAGGAATAAATGACTATATTCAACAATAAATAATCCGTATAATCGCCAATATGTTGACTTAAGCAATAATGAATCAAAAGTATTTATAAATTCATTGATGCCGAATGAATTTGTGAGTGCATACGTAAGCGTGATAAGACAGAAGTAAACTAAAACAAATCGAAATCTTTTTAAGAAGTAAAATATGAGCGCGATCACAATATAAAAGAAGAGTTCTATCTGTAACGTCCAATATGCACCATCAACAAATTTAATGCCCAAGAATTTTGGCATCATGAAAAAATTTAATAGAAAATGAAGTACAGAGACTTTTCGTTCATCAGGACCATATAATGTGGTTATGATAAAAGTAATTGGAACACAGAACCAAAATATAGGAAAGAGCCGGATGAATCTAGCTTTAATGAAATTAAGAATATTTTTCTTAGAATTAAGTGAAAAGAAAATTACAAAACCACTAATAATGAAGAAAAGTTCAACGCCATGACGACCATATTCAAAAAATAAGGGTTTAGAATCATAGGAAGCGCCAATGTAATGAAATAAAGCAACAGCTAATGCTGCAAGTCCCCTTAAGCCATTTATCTCTGGATAGTAGCGTTTAGTCATTAGAACAGAACCAAAGAAGAAATATATATGCTTGGTGTAAATACTAGAACTCAAATCCAAAAGTTTCTATTTCTCTAGAGAATAGTTGCGAAATCATATTTTTGTCATCTAAATTCAACAAATGACTATAATGAACTTTTCTAGTTCTAAACTCTGATTTTGCACGAGGCAGTAGTAGAGGCTTATCTAAATATAATAAACTTGTCAATTCTTGAACTGCTGTGTTTAAGTCTTGATACATATATACTTTATCGACAGCAATTTTGTTATTTATGCTATATAGTTCAAAGTCACTGAATTTTCCTTTTGAAGCTTGGTCTTTAATAAATTCAGATAGCGGAGGTCTATCATCAGACTGACATTGCCAATAATAATGAGAGACGACTTTATCCCAAGGATTTCTCTCAAAGCAAAACTTAAAATAGCTATTCCAGCTATTATCACTAATTTGCTCACGAATTTTTTTGGCAGATATGTGATTGTAAAAGCTAATAAACCTCCTTCTCTTTTGTAGCAGTTTTTTCCAAGCCTTAGGAGACAAAGATTTATATGTTATGGAGTGATTTTGAGGGCCTCTAAATCCTAATTCTTTTCTTAGTAATTCGTCTTTAGGTGAAATTGGAGTAATAATATCTTCTTCTCCACAAAACTGAGACAAGGCAATTTCAAGACTAGTGCCTGCGGTTTTTCGTGTCTTAATAAAGATAAACTTATGCTTGTGTGAGATTATCATAATAAGTTATCAGATACTTGTCTTAAGTGTACTTAGATTCTTTTATGAGTTAGATTAAAAACTGTTTTTTATCAAATCAAGAAGTAAATTGATTTCAACATAAATATTGGGTCGCTTATTAAAAGCAGATAATTCATCAATATTTCCTTGTATACACGAATAACTCAGTCCGAGGGTTTTTGATAGTAAAAAATAAAATGGGAGTACACGGTCTGAAAATATTTCAATAACATGAGCTTTAGTACAAAATAAAATATTGGCGAGACCAGCTCCATGTGGTGAAATAATTATTTCTGCGTTATTGAATAATTCATACTGTTCAAGAAAGTCAAGCTCATCAAGATAGTACATCTGAAAACCATAAGATCTTAACTTTTCAAGCACTTCGTCTTGGTTTAAAATGCACCTACCTTCATTTAATTTTCTGCCAATAATAAATCTACTAGAATATCGAGGGCTTTTCAAAAAAGGTTCTGAATTTTTATGAGCTGATCGAACTTTTTCTCGAAGCCAATTACAATTATCTAATGAATACCTAAAATGGTTGCGTCTGGGCGATAAAACCAAAAGTTCTTTAAAGCTGCCCACATTGCCATTCAATTCTACACACTGATTTTCTTTAATGCCAAAGGCCTTTAAGATCGACTTTTGCCACCTAGTAAAAGAAAAAGTAGTAATGTATTTAATATTCTTTGTATTGATAGAAATTTCATCTAAAGCCTCTAATCTATTGATGCCATCAAAAAGCCAATGAAAATAGTTATTGGGATTACGAGTGTTGAGAAAAACACCAAAATTAACTTCGATTGTTGGCTGATCTTTACCTAATAAACGCAATTTTTGGGGTAAAAGTTCTGTCAAATGTTCATCAATTACCGCATTTCTTCCACCCAATTGTTCCCACACCATATAGGAATCATCTTGTGCTCTTACCAGAAAACTATTAGGAAAACTTCTGACATTACTAGCAATGTAATAATATGGCTGCTCAACAGTATATTCACCGTATAAGTAGTTCCACTGTTTCGTTATATTTAATTTATCCTCTTCTTGAGATAATGGCTCAATTCGAATAATTTCAGCTTTACTATATTTATGTATTGAATGAGAAGAATGAAATTTTGAAGAAATTTGTAAAATTTCATTTTCCCTGAAAAATCTAAGCGCGAATTTAACTTGTTGATAACGCCTCAAAAACTTCAAAGTATATCTCTTGATTTGAAGTGTAATTTTTAAAAATTGATTAACCGCAAGAATTTTCATCAGGTGAAATAGTCTAAATGTCTAACTATTCAAGTTTATTAAATTTATGCTTTAAAGCTACTTATCAAGTGATCAACATTCTTTTCTAAATCAAGCTTTTTTCGTAGAATATTATTTGTCGAATTTATATTTTGAATATTTTCAGAATTGGTTTGCAACGCTTGTAAAGCCATATTTAGTGCTTTAGAAACGCAAGATACGGGATCATCAATATCTGTATCAACGAGAATTCCCCGTGGACACATTTTTATCGCCTCACTTGCACCACCGCTGTTACCACCGATAACAATATTGTTGAAGTATGCAGCCTCAATAAAACTAATTCCAAATCCCTCGAAATCAGTGCCTTTCACTGAAGAGTTAGGCATAATAAATATATCGCTTTTTTGAAGTAAAAATTTTTTTTGACCTTCAGTTACACTTCCAAGAAATAGAATTTTTCCACCAGATTTTTGCGCTAACTGTTCAAGGTCTTCTTTTTCAGGGCCTTCTCCAGCAATAACATAATAAATATTTTTAAATTCCGCATTTAAAATCAATTTCAAAAATGCCTGAATTGAAAAGTTTATTCCTTTACGTTTTACAAGTCGACAAACTGAAGAGATAATATAAGCATCTTTGGGTAGCTCATCTAAGCTCTCTATCGGCCGGGGCTCTAATTGATCCAAATAATCAAACCTGCCTCCTGGATACCAAATATTTCGAGAATTCACTGCTGAAACGTTTGAATATTTTTCAAATAAGTTTGCAGTTGCAAGTGAATTGAATATTAAACGTTGAGAGTTGCTAACCAAAAAATCTAATAAGTCACTATTTTTACAAGAGATCCTCAAAATATCTTTACCGTGTAATAACACAATAAATTTGACTTTAAATTTATGACATATCTTAATAAGAGGGATTGCATATAAATCATCAATATAGGTGAAGAAAAAAGTGCTTTCTCGATTATTCAAAATGAGAAAGATACATTTTAAGTAAAAAAACTTGTACTGTAAAGATTGGATTTTATTGTGTAAATGCTTAATAGGTAATTGAGTCGGAATCCAATTTATTTTGTAAGGTGCAATAATTGGAAGTTCATTATCTTCAACTTGAACAACAGGAGTGATTACAGAATTTAGAATTCTTTGCTTGTTCAAAGTGTTTGCAATCTGGAGCGAAAACTCAGCAACTCCACCTGTCATGGGCTTAAAGTCTGCTGTCACTAGAAACCATTTTTTATACATTATCTCTAAAGAGGTAGTGAATGTCGTCAGGCAATTCCCAATATTGAGCAGCTTGTTGCCAGTTCTCATTTGAATTCATAAATGCTGGTGAAGGCAACCTGATTGACGGTAGTTTCTTAAAGTCAAAACATAATCCGGTTTTAGAGCCGATCAATCCAAGTGTATTTATTGGATCAATACAAAAATCTTCAAAGTGGACTGATATAAATCTCTTTCCAAATACTTTCCTTCCAGTACTTTCTACTTCCTGAAATACCAATGCCCAAAACTTCATTAGCCGATAGACAGCAGGGGCTCTATAAAAATACTCTGTTAATTGTGCATCTTTCAAAATAAAAGAGTGAAACGGACTCAGGAGTTCTCGACCTAAAATATCTTCCATATTCCATCGATTGAAGTCAATTTTTCGAGTCCAGAAGGTTTTCTTCCTTTTTAAGTTTAATAAGAGGTATTTTTTTTCTTCAGATGGAAGCAGATGAGATGTAATCCAGCTTGCAGGAGCACGATGAAGATGTATCAGAAAAGTATCCGAATCAGTAATATCTCCAAGGGCTGATATTTTATTCCAGCATCTCGTTGAATCAATGACTACATCTTCATTAAGAGAAAGCAACTTAGTCAAGTATGCATTCTGTTCGGCAGTAAATCCTTTTTTTAGCTCTTCCTGAGGGTAAATTGGATCAAATAATTGCCAAAATAGTTCGCCTTCAGTCTTGAGTAAATCTATAAACTCTTTGAGATTTCCCTTTGAATGCTCTTGTGGGATCTGAAATATCTTTGGATTAAAAGGCTCATCAAAACATCTTGCATTTGTTGCTTCGCGAAAACATTGCCAAAAGATTGTCGAGCCAGATCTTCTAAGTGCCAGAATAATTATTTTCATGATCTATGATGTTTTATGCATTCAGTGAGTAAATTACTGTTGCTTAGCAAGACAATAAAAGCTTATGTCTTGACGACACAATTGTCTGATCTCTTGATTTCTTTGTTCCGTAAAAAAACTATTAATTAAAAAATTTTGTTCTTGTAGCATTTTGTCAGCAGTTTTATTTTTGACTACTTCAATGTCTAATGCTCTGTTAGTCTTGTTATTAAATTTTTGTGCGAATAGATCTAAACGATCTAGAGTACCTATTATTTTGAAGTACTTTAAGTTTGTTACAGCGCGTTCCAAAGAATCTGAAGTGCCGATTCCATCAGGGCTTTTGTCATCTAAATATGACACCAGGATATTTGCATGAAATTGAGCAAGATCAGAGTAAAAATAATCATCCCATAACACTTTAATTTCATCATGAGTTACAGATTTTTTCTTGTTTAAAACTCGTGTTGCTAAATAATATTTAAACTGAGAAATAAATCTTTCGACAGGCTCTCTCAAAATTGTCATAAACATGTAATTTCCTTGATCTAACAAGCATTGCTTGATGACCGGAAAATGACCATATATGTACGGCTCTTGTTTTTCGAATCGCTCAAAAAATAACGCCCTTCTCATATTGAATAAAAGTTCAATTTCTGCGGTGGTAGTATGATTTTTTGAAAGCTTTTGAGCTAAGTATCTGGTCATAATAGGATCGACATAGCCATTATGATTGGCACAAATAGCCCTGGATATTGCCGAAGAAATTGAAGTCCCACCGCATTTTGGTATATGTAAGAATACTGTCTTTTGATAAGAAAAACGTTTTTCTAGATATTTGTTAATCTTTTCCGACGCAGATAATGTTTTTAGAAAAATACTTCTCATTAAAACCAACAATAAAAAATTAAAGTAATACAGTATTCAAGAATACTACTAACAATACAAGATAGGTGGTTGTTCTGGCGAGAATCATCTAATCTATCTTCAAGATTTTAATGGCACTTAAAGTTTAATAACATTTGAAGTTAGAACTGTAAATCTAACCGAGCCTTTTAAGTCTTAATTAACCATTTATCACGAAATTTTCACCCAGTGTAATAAGCTATTAGAGGAGAAGCTTGTAGCCAAAGTAGTTCATCAATTTTTTGTCTATTGATTGATTAATAAGCATGACTGCTTCTTGTGACAATTCCTTACGCCATTTTTCAGACAAGTAGTAATTCCTGTAATAAAGGAAATTTTTAGTTCTATCTTTGGTGGATTGATCATAGTTGGTGAATACCTTTGACTTTTTTTCAATGAAAAATTTTTGGCTGATCTTGTCTATGATCGCCTCTGGATTTTCGAAAATTGCTTCAGTTGTTATATGAATTGTTTTTTTACTATCCAGACGAAGATATGATCTATTTTTGATATTCCACAATTCTATCGGATTACGAAGAATAACATCAACATTATCTCTATTGAGAGTTTTCCATTGTTGTTGAAGAAAATCTTCAAAAGTCAGCTTTTCATTATGAATATGTGAATTATAAGGTCTTTTATATAAAGATAACAACCAAGAATAAGGGTTTTTGGTAATTGTTAAGAAGATCAAATTGGAATTATATAATTTATACCTTCGTAATTCTTGTTCCGATTTTACTCGTGTATGCTTCCATCCTAAGTTAGATCTATATGCAAAATAAAAATAAAGGTCACGGACAAATTATCTTCCAGGCAATTTATTTTGTAAGCTCATAACCATTGGTGGCACAACTCCTGGAATTTCTTTGATATCGAGATTTAGTTTAATTAGTTTACTCATATAACGAGTATTTGTATTTCTCTCGCCATAAATTTTTATAGACTTTGTATCTTGTATCATTTTCTTGAAATTTATCAGTTCTCTAATTAATATTCACAATATCAAGCAACAGTAATGCTACTCTGTAATTCCCAACATCTTGCATAACGTCCATCTTGTCTTAGCAAAGACAAATGCCTACCTCGTTCTACGATTTGTCCTCGATCTAACACCAAAATCTCATCTGCGCCCGTAATCGTCGAAAGTCGATGCGCCACCACAATCACCGTGCGATCTTTCTTGAATTGATCCAATGCTTGTTGAATCAACCGCTCCGACTCACTATCTAGTGCACTTGTTGCTTCATCCAACACCAAAATCTCAGGCCGCTTAATCAACGCCCTCGCCAGAGCCAACCGCTGCCGCTGTCCTCCCGACAATCGATAGCCCCGCTCACCCACAACCGTTTCATATCCATCTGGCAGCGCCATAATGAACTCGTGGGCTTGAGCCGCCTGCGCTGCCTCCATTACTTCATCCAGCGTTGCTGACTGGTAACCATAGCGCAAATTTTCCAAAATGCTGTCATTGAAAATGAATGTATCTTGGCTCACCACCCCAATGTGTTGCCGCCAGTCTTCTAAGCGATAGTTATCCAATGGTTTACCATTCACTAATATCGTTCCAGCAGTAGGCCGATACAGCCCCACCAACACATCTACAATCGATGACTTCCCTGCTCCTGACTCTCCCACCAGCGCAAGCACTCGATTACGGGGAATGGTAAATGTCAAATCCTTCAGCGCAAACGCCCCATCATTGAGATAGGACAAACTCACCGACTGAAACTCAATATCATTCTTCAGCCCTACAAACGGCTCATCCCCCGATTGTTCAAACTCCTTATCCTGACGATCCAAGATGGTTTTTAACCGAAACATGCGAGCACTATTATCAACAAAAACCGTGATGGTACTAACCGTTGCTTTAAGCCGGGCCGATAGTCGCTGCAAAACCAACAGAAACGTTAGTAACACAGGTAAAACATTCGTCTCAGTTCCCTGAAATAGCACCGCTAAAATCGCTAGAACGCCAATGGAAATCATGGGGACTGCATCCATAATTGGCTCCGGTAAGTAGAAAATATAGGCACGCTTTTGAAGCTGTTCCCGCGTTTTATCTAGCAGAAGATTCGCTATTTCAACTGTTTTTCGCTGCATTCCAAAGGTATGGAGCAGTCGCAACGCCTGAATACTCTCCGTAATGTATTTTGCTGACTCAACCTGAGTTTGTGTTACTTGATATACTACATGCCTTAGTCGTGGAATTACCTTGTACTGCACCAGAGCAACGGCCAATGTCAAGAGAGCCGCAGCTAGAGCCAACACAGGCGAAAGGCGCACTATCACCATCAAATACATCACAGCGAAGGATAAGTTTACCGCAATATTATTGAATTGCGTGATTTGTCGATCAACCGCCAGTGCCGCGTCATTCGCAAACAGTACCAGATCGCCTACTTTATAACGACTGACACAACCATAACTAAAAGCCATTGTTCGCTCAAACACTTTGCCCGTCACATGGGGCTGAGCTTTTGCTGATAGCGACGCTGCTGATACCTTATTAGTATAGTTGCTCAAACTAAGCAGAATTTGTAATCCCACTGCAGCGCCAATTAACACCAAAAACATTTGCTTTGGAGGCAGCGGCAACAGCGTCGCAAGAGTCTGCATTAATTGCGAATCAGCCTGTGCTTCACCTGGAGTAGAGAGATACGACGCCGCCAGATAAATCACCCCTAACGTGCTTCCCTCCAGCAGCGCACTCAATATATTTGTCGTCAGATTCACAACAATCAGCCCCCAATTTTTCTGGGCTGTTTCGAGCACCAACTGATAGGCGGGCGATCGCAAGTTACGCAAAATTTTTTTCACAATTAAATATAGATTCTTAAAAACACAAAAGTGAGTCAAGTTCATGACCCATGTCATTTTTAGTTGCATCGACAGGACAAGTCACCTTTGCAATAGGTTATCTTAAACTACTGTCATTGTGTAAAAATGGCGGTCGCCCATAAGATACTGTGAGGCATGCAAAGTTGGCTTAGTCATAGCACCTCAAAAAGGCGATCGCCTTCTATCACACCAGCAGCAGGGCAGTAGAGGATAAGTTCATTTTCAGGGAGAAATTTTTGGGCGATCACAGCGATCGCTAAGTGAAAAACTAAGGCCAATAATTGGTATCTCGAACTTGTTCAGTCTAGGCTGATGCTTAGTCCAGGTAAAACCTCTTCTCCAGATAAGGTCGCCGGTAAATTGATGATTTGTATGGTTTGATTTGGGCGATAGATTTCCACCTGTTTTTGTTGTGGATTAATCAACCAACCTAGCCTTAAACCAGAGCCTAGGTATTCCTGCATTTTATTTTGTAAGGGTTTTAAGCGATCACTTTTTGACCTCAGCTCAATGACAAAATCCGGACAAATTGGCGGAAATCCTTCTCGTTCTGCGTGGGTTAGTTTTTCCCAGTTGCATCGGGAGAGCCAAGCCACATCAGGGGAACGATCGCCGCCCTGGGGCAAGCTAAATATTGTTGAAGAACTAAAAACAATTCCGAGTTGACTCTGATCATTCCAGAGAGAAACTTTGAAAATAAGATTCGCTTCTTGGGCACCGATTTCACCCCCAACTGGAGACATAATAAGGAGCTTTCCTTGGGGGTCTCTTTCTAAGTTGAGGTCAGGATTGTTTTGACAGAGCTGATAAAATTGCCCGCGATTTAACGAAACAATTGGCTGAAGGTCTAAAACGGTAGCCATAATGATGCAGATTAGAGGAGTAAGCTAATTTTAACAACTTGTTCTCATTGAAGCGATCGCCCTCTAGAGGATCACTCACCAAGGGAAATAACGCGACTTAACACATCTTCGATATCGTAGGGGCAATCTTTAGGAAAATCTAAATCCGTTTCCCGGATCGCGTCAGCACGGGCAAGCCGATACATTTTTGCTAGGGATACCTCATCATTAAGATAGCGCCGCAGACTCGGACTGTCCTCAAGATATAGTTCAATATTACTTCGTTCTCGATCAATCGTATTTCGCCAACTGCGAGACCGTTTTTGGGGCTGATGATCCCACTTTAATAGGTGATGTAAAATCAGCCGGATACTGCTAAGGAGGCGATCGCGTTCTCGCTTGGACAAATCCCGCACCTCTTCTACCAAGTTTTCAATATCAAGGGCCATAAAATCCCCAGCGGCAAGAAGATCGGCCATCGTTTCTGCCCATTGACTAAAGTCTTTTTCGTACAGTTGTTCCATGGGAGTACCAATGCTGCATTCATCAAAGGACAGAAGAGATGCCCCTATTTTAACGACTCATTTAAAAGCCAAGAATGGAAATAAAAAGCGATTGCTCTCTACCGTTTGACGGAATTTTGCAACACCTCTAAATATTGCGCCGCAATTCGCTGCGGTGTGAAGTTCTCTTCTAAATATCGGCGTCCTGCTTGGCCCATGCCCTCTGCTAGGGGGCGATCGCCTGCCAACTGCCGAATAAAATCCGCTAGCCCTTGGCCATCCCCATTGGCGATCGCCCGGCCACAATTTGTTTTCTGCACTAGATCTTTTAAATAGCTCTTGGGCGGACAGACCACGGCAATGGGCCGACCTGCTGCCAAGGCTGAATAGAGCTTACTCGGTGCTAACAGGCGTTCCATCCCCGGACTCAAACTGACTAACGACAAATCACAGGCCGTCAAGGAGTAGGGCAGCACTTCTTTATCTTGGTAGGGCAGCAACAGCAGGTTCGATAACCCCAACTGTTCGCGCTTTTCCATTAACACCTGCCGCTTGGCACCATTGCCAATACAGACAAACTTAATCGGTTCATCCTTGAGTAAAATGGCCGCTTCGAGGAAGGTTTCAACATCGTGGCAACGTCCCAGATTGCCAGAATAGAGCACCGTAAATGGCTGAATCAGTCCGTACCGCAGGGCAAACCAATTTTTTTGTTTGGGGATCGGCACGATTAAGTCCGGATTTGCCCAACTGTGGATCACGCTGACCTTTGATTCGATCTCCGGGCAGAGTTGGGTAATGTGTTGTTTTTTCGCTGGGCTTAACACCACAATGCCCTTCGCCCGTCGCCACACCCTGAGGTTCATATTTTGCCAAAATCGCGCTAACCAGTGCTGTTCTGGGATCACGCCAAGCTTAACGGCAATATCAGGATAGAGATCATAGAGCAGACAAACATAGGGCACTCGGAAAATCAGGTTCGCAAAGTAACCCACGACGGGTAAAAAGGGAGGGGCCGTCGTAATCAACAGCAGTTCTGTTTTGCGCCCACATCCGACGAGATGGAGCACTGTCCGCAATAGGAACAAAATGCCATTGATCGCTTTGCCGCGAATCCGCTGGGGCCAGAGCTGGGCTGTCCGCGATCGCCGGACTTTCAGACTATCTACTTGTTCAAGGCGTGGAGCATCTGTCGCTTGAAAGGCGTATCCGGGTTGCCCCGTAAAGATATCAACATCTAAACCTTGCTGGCTCAGGTGCCGCGTCAATTCCTCGATGAGCTGACCTGTCGGGGCAAAATCAGGGGGGAAAAACTGGGTGAGCACCATTAAGCGGAGTTGTGGTTCATTCCTCGGCCCAGAAGGTTGATCAATAGTTGGCTGGGAACGGCTAGAAACCAAGCACTTGAGGTAATGAACAAACAACATAGATAAACTTTTTTAAAGGGGAGATAAAGCTAAAGATTTGGATCGGCGAAGCAATGAACCCATGCACTTTTGCTTCATCTTCACCATTAGGCGATCGCTGAACCATTAACCAAAAAGGCGATCGCCCTACACGCAAAGCTTTCTAGGCAACGTTTTTAGTGATCCCCTTGTAGCTGAAAGATCGTTGCGCGGCCATGCAGCAAGCTTGGGTTGTGAAAAAAATAGACAGACGAATCCTGGGACTGTTCTACCCTGGATGCCGAACTGATGGCATTGCTAGTAGTAGAAGCAGAGTAGAGAAACTGAGATCAAATAGACCATCGAAGCTCACTCTACGGTGGGAAGCTTTCATCGCTCCCTCATGCTTTCTTCATCATTTCTTCACACTGTATCCTATCTACGCCAATTGGTCGAGGTCAATTTACGAAGCAGAAATCTTTGATTGTGGTAGAACCCTGACATTGCGATTGACGGCGCGTAAACTCGCTGACAGAAGGATTGCCTTGAACAGAAATTACGCCAGTTGCCTGTTGCCATAGTTCAGGAGAGGCCAACGATAACTGATATTCGCGATCGCATTTGCGGACATGATACCATTTCGTTTCTTGACAACACTTACACCAAAAGGCTTCTAGCCACTCCCCATCTAAGGGCACAGTCGTTTTTGTTGCAACGAGTAAAAGTGCCTTGCGCCGACTGAGCCCCCGGCTTTGGAGATGATCCGGTTGGTCGGCGTAAATTCGGTGTTTCTGACTCACACTATCTAAGTAGCACTGGTGAATCGGGCAAAAGATAGCACGGCGCTTGGAACGCTTACGGTGGCGATCGCGGCGCTTGGTCGATGATTGTTTGCCTGAACTTCTATTGTCTGGGGAGACAGGATGAGAATTCCGGTTGATTGGTTTCATGACGCAGAATGAATGTAGACCCAATTGCCGAGACAACTTGATTGGTAAACAAAACGCTAACAGGATAGTGATTGCTTGCCACTTAACACATACTACTCATCGACACTATTCCTAAGTGTCTAATTTAGAGATTGGTATCAGTCTCAAGCATTAACATTAGCCTGGCTCATCTAATCGTTATACTGACAATTTTAAAATAAGCACCTATAATGTCTGGCGTCTGGATTGAATTTGCTTCCTTTTTGTCATCGGTTGCTCACTTTTAAACCTGTGCCCTATGGTAGTGACACTTTACAGTAACTTTACAATAGAATTTAGATAAATTTTCTCCCTTTTGAATCGATCAGCATTAGCCTGCCCCTAATTTGGGGTCGTCTGTAGATAGCTGTGTTGTTAGTAGATTCTGAATCCTTGGGTCAGAATATAAATTCCAGGAGCCTTGCTCAATGCAATTTTTTATCCTGTTTTGTACGTCAGTCTTCATCCTAATTCCTGGTAGTTTCAGCGCTGCCGCTGCTGCCGACAGGTCTGATTTTTCAGAAGATGGGGCGATGCAAGCGCAAACTCCACAACGGATCCACCTATCGTCTAGTGCTTTGCCGGCAATGGGCGTTGATCGAAACTACATTCTCGGTGTGGGCGATCAGTTAGAAGTTGAAGTCTTTAATGTGCCTGAATATAGTGGTAGTCAACGGGTGCTGGCCGATGGCTCCCTTAACCTCCCGGCCATTGGTAAAGTGCCGGTTGCGGGTTTAACCATCGAAGCAGCAGAAACGGCGATCGCCACCCGCTACCAGTCAGAATTACGCTATCCCAGAATTACCCTTGTCCTGCAGCAACCCCGTTCTTTCCAAGTGACCCTCTCCGGAGAAGTCAATAGTCCCGGTGCCTATACCCTAGACGGAGGCCAGTTTCCCACCCTGGTGCAAGCCATTCAGGCTTCGGGAGGGCTCACCTATGCCGCCAATTTACGACAAGTGCAAATTCGTCGCCTCAACCCATCTGGCGCAAGGCAGACCGTCGCCGTTGACCTCTGGGAACTGTTACAAAACGGCGATGCAAGCCAAAACATCGCCCTGCGAGATGGGGATGCGGTTTTTGTCCCCGCAGTAGAAACGGTGAACTTAACCGAGTCGGCTCAACTAGCAGCCTCAAATCTAATTGGCACCCCTGAAACCTTAGACATTGGTGTTGTTGGCGAAGTATTTCGTCCAGGTATCTATCGATTAACGGGCGGCGAATCCCAAACCAACCCCACCGTCTCCCAAGCCATTCGGGAAGCAGGTGGAATCAAGCCCTCCGCTGATATTCGTCAAATTCAAGTGCGACGTCTGACCCGCAGTGGCACATCCCAAACCATTGACATTGATTTTTGGGAACTGTTTCAATCGGGGGACTTGACCCAAGACTTAGCCTTACAACAAGGGGATACCATTTCTATCGCCACCGCTGCGGCCCCATCCGATGCCGAGGCGGCCCAAATTGTGGCCACTAACTTGTCCCCCGATCAAATTCTCGTTAATGTGGTCGGTGAAATCGAGAGTCCTGGTGCTGTTCGCGTTCCTGCAAATACAACATTAAACCAAGCCGTGCTGGCCGCTGGAGGACTGACAGATCGCGCCCGCAACGATGTGGAATTAATCCGTCTCAATCCCAATGGCACCATTGTCCAGCAGCAGTTTGAAATTGATTTTTCTCAAAACGTCAATGCCGAATCCAACCCAATTCTTTGGAACAACGATGTCATCATCGTGGATCGTAATGCAACGGCTAGCTTTACAGATGGACTCTCACGCATTTTAAGTCCACTGCGCAATCTTTTGCCTTTCGGTTTCTTATTTTAAAGATGAATTTTTAAGAATTAAATTTATAAATTAAGCGCGAAATTAACATGGATAAGCAAGACACTAATAACGCTGTTCTCGAATATCAAAATAACGGCCATAAAAAAAATGGCGCAGTCGCCCCAATACCGTATCCTGTCTCTCCTCTATTGCAACCAGTAGACTACGGCGATGACTTCGATTTCCGCCAGTTTTTATCCGTGATGCGGCGGCGAGCTTGGTTAATTCTGGGGGTGATAACCGTTGGCATGGGGGCAGTTACCTTCAACACATTTTCCCAAGAAAAAATCTACTTATCGAAGTTTCGTTTGTTAGTTGAACCCGTTAATTCCAACAATAACGTTTCTGACTTAGCCCAGAGTCTCCAACCAGGCAGCGGCAGGGCAGGGGAGCTAGACTACAGTACCCAAATCCAAGTATTACGCAGTCCTGAGTTGCTGCAAAAAGTTATTCAACCACTGCAGCAACAATATCCTAACCTTAACTACAATACTCTACTCAGTAATCTCAGTATTACCCGACCGGGAGAGACAAAAATTCTCGAAGTCAGCTATCAAAATCCAGACCCTGATCAAATTGAAGCGGTGTTAGAACAGCTTAGCTCGGTGTACCTGGAGTACAGCTTGGCCGACCGCCAAACCAACGTTAGACAAGGTCTGCAGTTCATCGATGAACAATTACCCGACCTCCAACAGGAAGTGGATACTCTGCAGGCAGAGCTTCAACAGTTTCGTCAAAACTACAATTTCACCGAGCCAGAAATTCATTTCAATCAGCTTGCCCAGAAAGCAGCAACCTTAGAGCAGCAGCGCTTCCAACTTCAGCAAGAAATTGCCCAGGCCCAAACCCGCCTCCAGTCCCTCCAAGGAGACCGTGGGGCTTTAGCCGCCCTCGAAAATTCAGAAACCTATCAGCAAGTCCTTGGTCAACTGCGGTCAGTCGAGGCGAACATTGCCAAAGAATCGACGCGTTTTCAAAATGATAGCTTGAACATTCAAGTGTTGAGAGAAGAACGCCAGAATCTACTGCCCATTTTGCAACAGGAGGCGGAACGGGTGGGGGCAACCCAAGTGACAGATGCCGCTAATCAGCTCCGTATTCTGCAAGCTCGGATTCCATCCCTCAATCAAGCCCAAGCCGAAGTCGAGCAATCTTTTCAAAATCTCGCCGTTTTAAATCGACTATACACTGATCTCCAGCGGCGACTCGGGATTTCAACGGAAGCATTGACAGAGCTCCTGGCGAGACGCCAAGCTCTACAAGTGCAAGCCGCACAGACGGAGATTCCGTGGGAAGTGATTGAAGGTGCCACGCGTCCCAACTTACCGATCTCGCCTAATATCCAACGGAGCTTGATGCTGGGCTTTATTGCTAGTTCGGTCTTGGGCGTCGGCGCCGCTTTACTACTCGATAAACTCACCGATGTTTATTACTCCCCAGATGATCTGAAGAATCGGACAAAGCTACCATTGCTAGCTAATATTCCCTACGAAGAACAACATGGGATGGCTGGAGGAGCAGAATCGTCGTTACCACCACTGCTACGTTTCCAACGTTGGCTGACCTCCTTCATTCCGGCTTCAACGACTCGGACATGGCAGAAAATGACCAGTGGGGATCACCCCTATGGCTATTATGGTGCGTCTGCATTTTCTGAATCTCTACGGGTGCTACATACGAATTTGAAATTACTGAGTGCCGATCGCCCTTTACGCTCGGTGATTATTGCTTCGGCTTTGCCGGGAGATGGTAAATCAACGATCGCCTTGAACTTAGCACCAACGGCGGCGATTCTCGGTCAGAAAGTCTTGCTCGTTGATTCTGATATGCGACGTCCCCAGGTCGCTCAGCGCCTTAATTTAAACCAAAAACAGGGTCTCAGTACTGTGATTACAAACAATAGCAGCGAGACTGAAATCGAAAGCTATTTGCAGAAGCCGATGCCCTTAGTGGATTTTTCTGTGTTGCCAGCAGGGACTCTGCCTCCTGATCCGGCAAAATTACTCGCGTCTCAAAAGATGAAACATTTGGTTGAGGAGTTTGAGCGCACATTTGACTTCGTTGTTTATGATACGCCGCCAGTGCTTGGACTTGCTGACACGAGTCTGCTCGCCTCCCATGCTGATGGTGTGATTTTAGTGGTCACGTTGAATAAAACCACGCGCTCGGCCGTTTCCCAGGCGATCGCCACCTTTAAGCAAGCCAATATTCCAATCTTAGGACTCGTTGCTAATAGTCAAACAAAAGGTACATCTAGCAGTTCTTATTCCTATTCCTACTACGGTTCCCAGTCCAAGAAACGTCAATAAATCATTTGTCTTTCTAGGCGATCGCCCACTGATCGTTTGATTTCTGTATTAACCCTCTCGCACCAGGAGGGGAAATTTGTATTTTCAGTTTTTTCTGGGGAACAGCTTGGACCGAGGAAAATTCTACACTTGCACTTGAGCAACACCCAAGCAGAGCAATTCACAAAACAGGGTACTACTCAACAGCGCTCAAGATTCGTTGCTGAAAACCCCCAACCGATCCATAGCCCGCCTATGATGGACAAAAGAGTCATAAATACTTCTAGGCACCTTCATTCCAGTTGCTTGAGTCATTGTGGCCCATTGCACCAGGTCATTTTTTCTTCAGGGCAAACTTTTGTCGCGTTTTACCTATGCTTGATCTCACCTCCTACAAATCCGTTGAAAAATGCCTCATTAAAGACCCCATTATGCTCGCGGCGGAGACCACCTTGCTTGAAGCGGCAAACACCATGGCGAGTTTAAAGCGCACCTGTGAGTTACAAGACAAAACAAGCGATGCCCTAGAGGTCAATAGCAGCCGAGCCAGTTGTATTTTGGTGATGGCCGACCAGAAATTACAGGGGATTGTGACTGAGCGAGATCTCTTAAAATGGGTCATCCTAGATCAAAATTGGCAGCAGATCACCCTAAAGCAAATTATGACGACCCCTGTCATCTCTCTGACTTGGGATCAGTCTTTAACACCCCTGCATATTTCTCAACTGTTGCAAAAACATCGGATTCGTCACTTACCAGTTCTAGACACAGAAGGTAAGCTATTCGGTTTAATCACCCACCGCTTATTGCGTGGTGTCATTGAACCTGTGCATTTGCTGCGCCTGCGATTTGTCACAGAAGTGATGGTGAGTCGCGTGGTCTACGGTGCCCCCCAACAATCCATGTGGCACTTGGCTAAGGTGATGATGGAATGTCGCGTGGGTTCAATTGTCATTGTTAAACCCCATCCGACTCTCGAACAGGCTTGGTTTCCCCTGGGAATTGTCACAGAACAGGATATTTTACATTTACGTTCCCTGGATGTGGATTTGCAAAAAATCACAGCGGAACAAACCATGACCCGGCCAATCAAAATTGCGGTGCACCGTTCTTTGATCGAGGCTAAACAACTGATGGAACGGCACCAAACCCACCGCTTGATTGTGGTCGGGGAGCACCACGAACTCCTGGGGTTGGTGACCCAATCGAATTTACTGGAGGCGATGAACCAAAATGAGATGTACGGGCTTGTGAGTTTTTTAGAACAGCAGATCAAAGAGCGTACCCAGGAACTAGACCGCCTCAATCAAAAACTTCGTCAAGAGGTGCAGGAACGGAAAAAAGCTGAAAATCGCATTCGTCAACTGTCTCTTACGGATGAATTGACAGGCGTTTACAATCGTCGGGGTTTCTTTATGCTCGTCGAACAGGAATTATCCTTGCTGGAGCGCCAAAAGTTGCCTTTTTCGCTCTTTTTCTTCGATGTGGATAATCTAAAGATGATTAATGATCACCTGGGCCATGGGGTAGGCGATCACGTCATTGTCGATGCAGCCCAGATTCTGCGGGATAGCTTCCGGAGGGCAGATATTCTGGCCCGGCTGGGGGGCGATGAATTTACCTGTTTTGCACCGGTGAACCAGGCAGAAGCGGATCTGATTTGCCAACGTCTCCAAGCGGCGATCGCCAACTTCAACCAACAACAACAGCGCTCCTACCAACTTTCTATTAGTACTGGTTACGCCAGTTATACCGAATTTCCAGCCAATGCCTCCCTACGCACCCTGTTGAAACAAGCTGACGAGAAAATGTATCGGAATAAGCGGCAGCGGAAACAAGGGCGACAATCTGCCTGTGACGACAACCCCCGCCCCAATACCACAAAACAGAACACAGATCCGGACTATTTGCCTAAACAATCCCTTAACTTGTAGAATTTAAAGTTCTGGAAGCTAACAGATTTCTATAGAAAAAATTATTCTGTCAATATTATGAGTAAGCGTTTACAGGTAGTCCTAAATCAGGACGTGCGCAAGCTAGGCAACAATGGTGACCTCGTTGAAGTTGCCCCAGGCTATGCCCGTAACTACCTCCTCCCCCAAGGCATTGCCTCCCTCGCCACCCCCGGCATTCTTCGCCAAGTTGAACAGCGCCGCGAAAAAGAACGTCAACGTCTGCTTGCAGAACTCCAGGACGCCGAAGTGCGTAAAGTTGCCCTCAAAACCGTGGGTAAACTCATTATCCGCAAGCAAGTTGGTGAAGAAAATCAAATTTTCGGTACCGTAACCACCCAGGATGTGGCCGACGCCATCAAAGAAAGAGCAGGCCAAGATGTGGATCGTCGTGGCATTACGCTCCCTGAAATTGGCAAAACTGGTAGCTACGAAGCCCAGGTTAAACTGCACCCCGAAGTGACCGCAACGGTTCAATTCGACGTAATCCCCCTCTAGATAGCTTTAAACCAAAGGATTGCGGCATTTATTTTTTGTCATCCAATCAAATTGTTAACCCCAGGGGCGAATCACTATTGATTCGCCTTTTTTAAGTCTCTGGGATGGACAATTGCTCTGTTGTCTAGGGCTTGCCATGGCAAACTCGACTACCGCAACTTGATCAGAGGCCGCTGGAGTCTAAACTCTGGGCTTCTTCGGAGGTGCTGGGAAGGTGTAAGCCACATTCTTGTTTTAGGCCCCGGAAACGGGTATCCCGTTCGCTTTCATCGCCTGCCATCAAAGGCCGACTAGAGTGCCAATCCCCAACGGTGACATAGCCTTTATCAAAATAGGGATGGTAGGGGAGATCGTGGGCCACTAGATACTCATAAACATCCTTAGAAGTCCAGGTCAAAATTGGGTGAATTTTGTACTGCTTGCCTTGTTTGGCAACGTAACCGAGGGTCTTGCGGTGGTCAGTTTGGCCTTTGCGGAGTCCGGCGAGCCAGGCTTTGGCGTTTAACTCCTTGAGGGCCCGTTGCATGGGTTCGACTTTGCGGATGTAATCGTAGCGGTTAAAGGCTTCGATGTTGTCCTGTTCCCATAGTTTGCCGTAGAGGGCTTCCATCCGCGCCGGACTGAGGGGGGACTGATAGACTTTGAGGTTGAGGTTGAGGCGATCGCCTAATTCTTCGGCGAAGCGATAGGTGGCCTCTGGGAGATAGCCAGTGTCAATCCAAACGACGGGAATATCTGGGATGACCTGGGTGACGAGGTGGAGCATTACCGCCGACTGAATCCCGAAGCTGGTGCTCATGATCAGCCCTTCGGGAAAGGTCTGGGACGCCCATTGGACGACTTCAACGGCATTGGCCTCGCTGAGTTTTTCGTTAACGGTCGCTAAATCAAGATCTGGCATCATCCCACCCATTTGAACATCTCCCATTGGCATTGATTGTGCTTGGGGGTTGGCGGTTTGCGCGCGGGGGTTGAGGTGGGAAAGATGCAGTTGTGGCATACTTTTACGGGTAAGTAAGGGTGATTTAGTAAATGGTGCGGTTGACTAGGGGCGATCGCCAAAGATTTGATCCTTTGGGAATTACCAAAAATCAACGTGGTAATGTCGTTACGTCATGAATGCTGGCAAAGAATTAGCCCCATTGTAGTCGAGAAGTTCCCCAATTCTGCTGTGGATTCCCTGACGATCTAACTGGCTTGGCAGGCTTTCATCTGTTGCCGTTGTTGCCATTTTGCCTCAAAGCGCGATCGCCGTTCCGGGGTCAGAGCTTCAATACAATAGGGACAAGACACGCCAATCTCATAGTCCGCCGACGTTTTATCCTCAGCATCAATGGGATGGCCACAGGCATAGCACAGTTCATAGTGACCCGTTTCTAGGCCATGTTTGACCGTGACCCGTTCATCAAACACAAAGCATTCCCCTTCCCAGAGGCTTTCTGCAACGGGGATTTCTTCGAGATATTTTAAAATACCGCCCTTGAGATGGTAAACCTCCTGAAACCCTTGGTTTAAAAGGTAGGAGGTCGCCTTTTCACAACGAATCCCCCCTGTGCAAAACATCGCCACCTTCGCATTTTTCTGGGGGTCTAGATTTTCGGCGACATAATCGGGAAATTCGCGGAAGGATTTGGTGTTGGGGTTAATGGCCCCTTTAAACGTACCGATACCCACTTCATAATCATTGCGGGTATCCACGAGGGTCACATCCGGATTTTGGATCAAGTCATTCCAATCCTTGGGGTCAATGTAGGTGCCGACGGTATTGTTCGGATCAATGTTCGGCTGGCCTAGGGTAACAATTTCCTGTTTGAGTTTGACCTTGAGACGTTTAAAGGGCTGCTTGGGGGCCGTCGAAACTTTGTAGGTGAGATCTGCGAGGCGAGGATCTTGATGCAGAAAGTTCACCATGGCATCGAGGGCTGTTTGGGTCCCTGCAATGGTGGCATTGATGCCTTCGTGGGCCAACAGAATAGTGCCAATGATGTTTTGTTCGTCGGCAAAGTTAAAAATGGGTTGTTGCCGTTCTTTGTAGTCAGGAAAATCAAAAAATTTATAAAAGGTGATGACAACAAAGTCCTTCATTTGGTCGGTGCCCTCAAACAGCAGACCCTATTTTAGCCTGTGTTTTTGCGCTTTTGAATTTCCCCACCCATAATCGGAGGGGGAATGATATTCTCATTAATCGTGCTTATTCTAATCGGGTTTCGTCATTGATGGTTTTGGACTCTCCCAAGGAGCGTTTAGCTGAATTTTTACGCCTTTTGCCATTTTCTGTGGCGGAATTACCAGCGGAGGCTTGCTTGGTGGGTGGTGCCGTGCGGGATGCCCTCTTGCAGCGCCAGAGTGATTATATTGATTTTGATTTCGTCGTCCCCAAAAAGGCAGTGGAAACGGCCCGTGCCATTGCAAAAAAATATCAAGCGGGTTTTGTGGTACTCGATGAGATGCGTCAAATTGCCCGGGTGGTCTTCCGGCAGGGAACGTTGGATTTTGCCCAACAGGAAGGGGACAGCCTAGAGCGGGATTTGCGGCGGCGGGATTATTGTGTAAATGCGATCGCCTACCATATCCGTTCTGATTGCTTAGTCGATCCCCTCAATGGCCTCGCTGATTTGGAAAATAAGGTGTTGCGGATGGTGACACCGGAAAATTTGGCCGATGATCCCCTGCGGTTATTGCGGGCCTATCGCCAGGCGGCGCAGTTGGGCTTTACCTTAGATGCGGCTACCAGGGCACAAATCCGGGAATTGGCCCCTTTAATTAAAAATATTGCAGCGGAACGAATTCAGCATGAGTTGAACTATTTGTTGCACCACCCACAAGGCGATCGCTGGCTAGAGTTGGCCTTTCAGGATGGCTTGTTGGCCCATTGGTTGCCCGCAGCGGATCAAACGAGTTTAGACCGCATGCAACGGTTAACGGCCATTGGTCAAGAATTCGCCGCAGTCTACCCCGAATTTACCACGGAGACAGCCTGGCTCGCCCTAGGAAAATTGGCCTGTTTGGTGGGCAGCGATCCAGAAAAAGCACAACAGGCGATCGCCCGCTTGAAATATCCCCGGTACGAACTGCGCACCGTCAGCACCGTCATCGAGATGCTCCCCCAACTGTTGGCCAGCCAAGCGCAACCCCTGAGCCTGCGAGAACAATACTTTTTCTTCCAAACGGTTAAGGGTGCTTTTCCGATCCTTGCCCTGGTTGCCCGGAGTTTTGGCCTCAACAGCGCCTCATTGGTGCCATTACTGCAACGGTATTTCACCGCCCACGATCCCGTCGCTCATCCGGTTTCGCTTTTATCAGGGAAGGATCTCATCCGTGAGTTGCACCTTTCCCCCAGTCCCCAAATCGGTCATCTACTTACCGAAATCCAAGTGGCCCATGTCGAAGGAAAAATTCACACCAAAGCCGAAGCGATCGAGTGGGGGCGATCGCAACTGCACTAGCCACGAAACACAAAAAAATGCAGCCAAGCATTATCCTGGACTGCACTTTCAAATTATGAAATTGTGGGACTGCAATCAAAATTAAGGGGTGATGTAGCCCAGTTCAGTGAGCTTCGCCATCACTTTTTCGATACTTTCTTCAAGTTCTTCGAGGTCAGTGCGGCACTCCACTTCAGGATTGGTGGGCGCTTCATAGGGATCATCAATCCCGGTAAAACCTTTAATTTCACCTGCTCTTGCCCGTTGATAAAGACCTTTAACATCCCGCCGTTCACATTCTTCGAGGGGGGCATTGACGAAAATCTCGACGAAATCACCAATTCGTTGCCGCACTTCTTCGCGAATTTCCCGGTAAGGAGAAATAGCAGAAACAAAGACAATCACGCCGTTGCGGGTGAGCAGATGGGAAACAAAGCCAATTCGACGAATATTTTCATCGCGGTCTTCTTTGCTAAAGCCTAGGCCCTTGGTGAGATTTGTCCGGACAATGTCGCCATCCAGGATTTCTAACTTACAGCCAGCCGCTTTTAAACGTTCCGCTAGGGCATGGCTAATGGTGGTTTTCCCTGCACCACTCAGACCGGTGAACCAAACTGTGACGCCACGATGCTCCATGTGACTTTTTTCCCTCAGAAACAAAACATAAACAGTTTAATGGGAGAAGGGTTTTTTTGAAATTTATCTCCTCACCGTGGCGCGTTCTGAACCAGATCAGCCGCTTCTTTCGGGATTGTCTTTTGTTGCCGCCGACGGCCTACAGCTACTAATTGTGAAAAAAAGCAAGCTTGGGGTTGCGTCCTGGCCAAAGGGCATTAGGATTGTAGAGATATTTCCACATCTTGAACATGTGGCATCAATCTCGACGCTGCACCATGGGCTGATCGCTAATTTCGGCACGGTTAGGTGGCGAGATCATGATTACAATTAAAAGCAATTTTTCTGCCCCCCTCTTGGTGATATGAACGAACTGCGCACAACTTCCTTGGATTCCCTAGAATCTGATTCTTGGTCTGCTGAAGCAGAGGCTAACCGTCTCATGGATGATGTGTTTGCGGATATCGATCAGCTCTTAGGCGATCGCCAGCCGCCCCAATCTTTTAGGCGATCGCCAGAGCCAGAAATCAGACCGATGCAATCGGTATTAGTCACCCAGGGAGACCTCATGGGGCCGCCTCCTGAAGAACCCCCCTTTCCACCAGAGGAAATCGACGCAGAATTGGTGGTCAAACGGGGCTGGGGCTATTACACAGAGCGACTTCTATTCATTTGTTCCTGTGCCTCTTTGGTGGGCGGTATTCTGTGGTTAGCGGCGAATGACCAGTTAAAAATGCCGCAATTCCTCAGTCGTTCTACCCCTCCGGCGACGGAGACAGTCCCCCCAGAAAGCCCAGAGCCGGGGACAGAATTTGCGAACTATATTCAGCGAGCGCTCGACAATATTGACCGCCAAGCGGATACAGAAGCACCAGCATCAGAGGCGAATTCCGGGCCACAGGTCATTGAACGCATTTATATTCCGGTCTATCCACCGAATGCGGGCACCAATGGCAGCGCAAACTTATCCCAGGGTTTAGCCCTCTTACCGCCACCGCCAAGTGTTGAACCCCCCGTGGCGATCGCCCCCCCACCGCCACCAAAGCAAAATTCAGCTCCCTTGGCGATCGTGCCGCCCCCTGCACCCCGTGCGGTGACCCCAACCGTCAACGATGTACCTGCGCCCCCCGCAGCGCCAAAGACGATGTATAGCCTCGTGGGGGTTTTAGAAGCGGGCGATCGCTCCGAGGCTTTATTCAAAATCAATGGCACCACCCAACGGTTCCGTCTCGGTGAAGAGTTGGGCAGTGGCAGTTGGAAGCTGATTGGTGCCCAGAGTAACCAAGTCATCCTGGAGCGGGCTGGTCAGACGCGCACTGTTTATGTTGGTCAAGACTTCCCCAGCAATTAAACTGCTAAAGGACGTTTTTAAGTTTTTGAGGCAGAGATTGTGTTGGCGTTTGGGAATCAACAGCCGATTCGGTTCGGCACAGACGGTTGGCGTGGCATTATTGCGGCGGATTTTACCTTTGAACGGGTACAACGGGTGGCGATCGCCACAGCCCATGTTTTAAAAGAAAATTTCGCAGACCAAGCCATTGATAACACGATAATCGTCGGCTATGATCGGCGGTTTCTCGCAGACGAATTTGCCCTCGCCGCCGCCGAAGCGATCCAGGGGGAAGGATTTCACGTACTTCTAGCCAATAGTTTTGCGCCAACCCCAGCCCTGAGCTATGCCGCCCACCACCACAAGGCTCTGGGGGCGATCGCCTTAACGGCCAGCCATAATCCAGCGGGTTATTTAGGATTAAAAGTAAAAGGGGCTTTTGGCGGCTCGGTTTCCGAGGAAATTACGGCTCAGATTGAAGCGCGACTGGAAGTCGGGATTGATCCTCAACATTCAACGACGGGCAGTTTAGATTATTTTGATCCCTGGCAGGACTATTGCGCCGGATTACAGCAACTGGTTGATTTAGAAAAAATTCGCCAGGCGATCGCCGCTGATCGTCTCCAAGTCTTTGCCGATGTAATGTATGGCGCAGCGGCGGGCGGTTTGACCCAACTGCTCAATGCGGCGATCCAAGAAATCCATTGTGAACCAGATCCTTTGTTCGGCGGCCGCCCACCAGAGCCTTTAGAAAAGCATTTGTCTCAACTGCAACGCACCATTCGCGCCGCCCATAATCAAGATTTAGAGGCAATTCAGGTGGGGTTTGTCTTTGATGGTGATGGCGATCGCATTGCTGCTGTGGCTGGGGATGGTGAGTTTTTCAGTTCCCAAAAGCTAATCCCGATTTTGCTCGCCCATTTGTCCCAAAATCGCCAATATCAAGGGGAAGTGGTAAAAACCGTCAGCGGCTCTGATTTAATCCCCCGTTTGAGCGAATACTACGGTTTGCTAGTCTTTGAAACACCCATCGGCTACAAATACATTGCCGAACGAATGCAACAGACCCAGGTGCTCCTTGGTGGCGAAGAATCCGGCGGCATTGGCTACGGCCACCACATTCCCGAACGGGATGCGCTGCTGGCGGCATTGTATCTCCTGGAGGCGATCGCCATTTTTGATCAAGACCTCGGCGAGCTTTACCATTCTCTGCAAACCAAAGCTAATTTTTATGGCGCCTATGACCGCATTGATTTACATTTGCGGGACTTTTCCAGTCGCGATCGCCTATTAAAGATCCTCGCGACAAATCCCCCCAAGGCGATCGCCAACCGTGACGTAATTCACAGCGACCCCAAAGATGGCTATAAATTTCGCCTTGCTGATCAAAGTTGGTTGCTGATTCGCTTCAGTGGTACCGAGCCTGTACTGCGGTTATATAGTGAAGCGGCCAATCCTGAAGCCGTACAAGAAATCCTGACCTGGGCGAAAACCTGGGCTGAGGCTGCCGACCAAGCCGAAGGTTAGACTAAACAGACAGGGAAGATGAAATATTTCTCCCTGCTCTGCCTGGGTTCACTGCCGAGTTAACGCCTTTGCACTACTGAAAATATGATGTTCAATCGCTCCTTCGCCATTTATTTCACATTAATTTGCGGCAGTTTCGGGATCTGCTCCACGAAGGCGATCGCCCAACCCCAGTGCAACGCCCCCTTAACAGAAATTGTGCCCCAACTCCTGGAAGATTTACCCAGCTATGGTAATCGGGTCATTCAACGGGCGCGTAATTTAGACCGTACTGAAGATAGTTTTAGTTATATTGTCATCGCCAGTCCAGGAAATTTAACTCCTCTGCCCCTCAAAAATCGTCAATATACGCCGACGGTTCCTGATACTACGGAGCAGATTTTTTTCACCACCTTAGAAACCCAATACAACAACAGTCAAAAAATTAGCTTTGAAAACTACTATTGGCTGTTTCTAACCCCTACGAAAAATGGTTGGGCGATCGCCAATGTGGTTTCTAGTCTTGCCAATCCTGATCCTAGCCAACCAGCTAACCCTCCCCGTGATGCTTTCCGAGGTTCCGTGGGCCAAGCCACCAAGCTGTGGCTCCGCGATTTTAATGCAAAATGCCAATAGGCCGAGATAATCAAAACACTACAAACTTGGAATAGCACTATAACAGTACACAACAATAAAAGCATACATAAATACAAAATTTATTTCTTGGCTAATAAAATCAGCTTAAGCCACTAACCTATGACTTTTTAGAAAATGAGTATGAGTATCGAGTATTTCAATGAAACTTCACATTTTTCTTTATTCGTATTTCTAAAAAGTTTGTTAATATTCTGAAAACTCTAACTTTTAGTCAATTATCTAGCTCTTAGAGCTCAGGATTTCTGTTTTTTCGTCTATAAGTTTGAGTTTGCCTAATTATCATGGATAAAAGATTATTCCAATGAAAAACCTTTCTGTAAAGCTTTTAAGTGGAACAGCCACTATCACTGCTGTTTCTCTGATGGCGATTAATCCTGCTACTGCGGATACTGTTTCCGGTTCTGTCACTTTTACCTCTGCTGGCGAAGCGATTTCTGCCTATGCGGTTGAAGTAGACAGTCCCGGCAGTCGCTTCAATTCTGCAGAGATCAGCTTGGGTTACAGACCCTTGAATACACCTCAACTTTTTAATACTGGCCAAACTTTATTTCAGCCTGGTGTTTTGCCTAGTACTCTTCCTGGTCTTGCTCTTCCTGGGAATACTGGCGTTGGGACTCTAGGATCTTTCCTTGCTCTGAACAACCTAACCTTAGTGGGTGGTGCGCCGAAAATTCAAGAAGTCCTAGCTGAACTCAATGATGTCAACGGTACTGGGGTCAACCTTGATACTATCCAATGGACATTAGCTACAGCAAATAGCATCTGTGCCGGTGACCTACAAAGCCTAGTACCAGCAGAAGATCCTATCTGTTTTGAAGTAGAGGCGATCGCCCCACTGACAGTAACAGATGAAGGCTTTGTTGCGGCTAATGTGGAACTGACGGGTTCTTTCGATCCGACTGTCATCCTCTCCGATTTTCTCAAATATGCTGAGTTTATTTTCCAAGATGTTAATAACTCGCCTGTTTATCAATTGTCGTTGGACGCAGCAGATGTTGCTCCCTATATTGATGGCATTCTCCAGTATGCAATTCAGCAGACAGTTCAAGGTGGTGGATCTTTAGAACAGGTAATTGCTACCGTATATAACAATCCTAGCCTTACCACTGACACTAAAAACGCTATCTTCCAAGCCCTCGCTGAAGGAGGATATCTTGATAATCTATCTAGCGTTGCCGGCGATGTTAATGACATTCAAACGCTACTCGGATTTGATATCAATGATGTTGAAGTAGCAGCAGCTATTTTAGCAGTGCCTTAGATAAGCTTAGTTTTTAAAAATCTAAAACTACTCTTTTATGAAATTAAAATGAAGAGGTAATAAGTTTTTGTTATCTCTTTTTTTTATTATGTATAGTTTTTTGAATCTTGCTCACGTTAGTTAAATAAAAATTTTTTAGCTAAATTTATTCAGGTTAGAAAACAAAGCGACTGCGAAATTCAAAATCCAAACCCGAATCACTTGTCCCAATCCGGCCTTCATAGAAAGATGTGCGACTTCTTATCGAGTCATAGCGCAAGATTAATCCTGTTGAACTGCCTTCTGTCCGCTGACCTAAACCAGAAATTTCATTATCAAAGTTTTGCGTATAAATACCAACTGAAATATTGGGATTAAGCCGCTGGCGTGCCGTTAAACTTGTGAATAACTGTTCCCCAAACTCTAAGCGGTTAATAATACTCAAACCTGACTGTAGGCCAATTTGTCCATCAAGCAGTCCGACCCAGTTACGTAGGTTTTCATCTTCATTAGTACTAGTACCTTGAGAATAAAATAAGGTTGGTCGCAGAGTCCAACCCATTCCAGGACGGCGTTCACCATATTCGTAACCCAAGGTCAAATTAAACCGGCTTTGGGTATCTGTATTGAAACGAAATGTCGGGCCATAGGTTCTAACTCCCATGGCCATTGAATTTTCATTCAAAATAGGCATTTCTTGAATCGCGTTTACAAAACCCTTTAAATAAGCACCAATTGTTGGCTCGTTATTATCAATAATTTTTTCTGTGACACCAGGAGCCACTTGACTATTAAACGTAGCCCAGATGCCTGCATTAAGATTGTAATACCAAAGATCAGAAGAACCTGCGTACGCTAACTCAATAGCTGGAACATAAGCGATACCTTCATAAATTGAAGTAAGAGATTGAATTTGATCAATTTGGGCAATATTAATCCGATCAAACGCAATGTCAGAACTTTTAATCGAATTAGGCAAACTACTAAATTGAGTGGAATCCGTTGAAAAGCGCTGTACAAAACGTTGTCCACTAGGTGTTGTCAAAAGAACTTCTGTGCCAAATGTGGTCCGTGGCGATCTCGGAGAAAAGCTAGGTGTAAAAATGGTATATTCTGTTTCTTCGGGTGTTTCAAATAGACGATCTTCTGAAGAAGGAATACTAACAAAAGTCAGTTGCCCAAATTGTGAAATATCAACTGTGGAAAAGAAAGGTTGTCCTGCAGTTGAGCTTAATTGTTGTTCTTCGATTATTTGAACACGACGTGGGAACAATCCGGTACGAAGCTGCCATAATTCTGATGTTTTAGGTGTGATATAACTATCAGAAGTTAATCTTCCAGATGTTTGTGCGATATTAGTATTAAAATCAGCATATAAAAGACTTTTATCCAAACGTAAACCAAGCTCTCTTAATTCTTGAGATGTTGCTTTCGTATTTAAACCAGAAGTGAGCTTACCCTGTTCGAAGAGTTCTTTTGCTGTATTTAATGAATCTTGAACACCATCCTCGTCAACTACTTCAAAAATTCCGCCTAAAAGCAAACCAGTTGTAATATTAAGAAACTGAATCCCATCAAATTTATCTCCCCAACTGCCTACTGTGAAACCAAGGCCAGGGTTAGCAAAAATTTCTGTAAAAGTGGCAGAAGGCTCTTCGGCATGGTACGTGATGGCTGCGCGCTTGTGAGGACGGCTTAGATATCCTTGATACCAACTGGTTGTTTCTGTAGTGACTCTAGCATTATCAATTCTGGGACTACGACGAATCCCGTTCCAGAGTAGTGAATTTAGATAACGTCGTTCATATTCTTTTCCGGTTAGCTCTGGGTTGACTAAAACATTTAAAAGATCAAGGTTTTTAAAGTCATCAAAGGGACGAGCAAACTTAACACCTGGCACTGAAGTAAAATCAAGATCAATTTCAATTCTGTCGCCTTTGGTCAGATCTCCAAAAACAACTCCCGTATTCGTTAAATTTTCCCTAGGAATAAACTCCCCCTCACGGAGATCAACATTGTTATCCAATAATTTACTTAAGTCGCTAGTGGGAAATGCCTGCAAAATAACTGGTGTCCTGTCATCTTCTAATCCTTCGAAAAGATTTTTGCCTCCCTGGGTAGAATTGGTTGATGTTTCTCCTAAGCCTGGTGGAGGATTTAAAAGCTCACTAATATCAGTAATGCTTGGATCATTAAGATCAATACCACTATTAATAATCACTTGACCGGGAAAACCATCATTGGAAGTGACTTGTCCAGCAAATGTTATGATATCCGCCTGACGTAGTTCTTCAATAGATAGAATATCCGTCGTGCTAGATCCATCAGCTCGTATTCTCGGAATATTCCAAACAGCCTGTAATCCCCAAAATGAAACTTCCTGACGAGCGTCACGTATTTCTCGGATATCTGTGGTTTGTCCCTGATACTGAAGACCACCAACCCAACCTTGGGTTTCAAATACAATTCTATTATTAGGGAGAACCCAATAGAACTGATTTTCTTTAGGAAAAAGACCATAGGTGATTTTATCAATTACAAAATCACTGTTGTTAATTTGAAGATCAAATTGACCATAACTTTCTAGCTCAAAAGGATTAAATTGCAGAGGTTCAAAAGTTACATTGTCAGTCGGATCGATGAGAAATGGATATCTCTGTGAGCTAATCGCGAGAGAACGTAACATAAACCGCCTGATTAATTCTTTTCTCCTATCAAGATTTTCAGATTCACTTGCTGCTTCTTTAAAATCTTGTTCTAACTCTTCTGTATTTTGATCTTCTAAGTCTTGGCGAATCGGAAACTCTGGTAGAATCCCCTCTTCGAGATCTATTTGTTCTGGACTGATTTGACTATCATTAAATAATTCCGAGTTTAAAGGGGATTGTGCAATAACTTTTATTGCTTCATGACTAGATAGTTTTTTTTGAAGGTTGTCTTGGTCACTCTGTCCATTCTCATAAGATAGCCTGTCTGTCTCTAAGGGGAAATTTGCAGCGATACTTAAGGTTTGATTTGTCCCTAAATATCCCAAGTAAAAAGTGACTAAAAGTGGCACAACTGACTGTTTAATTGTCATTTTTGATCTAGAGCAGACCACCAGCAACCATAAAGAGCTGTGGATACATAATTATGGATTTCCTTACGCTTTCTACCACTTCTTTATCGTTTAGACCACATATATTACCAATTGTTGCAAATTGTAGTAAGTTTTTTGTAGCCAAAATCATTTTTATCTTTTCAACACAGCTTATTGATTATTCAAAAAGAGATAAACAATCTTCAGGAATAAGTTTTGTTGATTACTTTAATCAAGATAAAAGTATAAAATATAATTTTTTACTTCAAATGAAAGAGGATTGCATCGGTCTAAAACAAGCGGCTTAGACCGACACTATTTACGCCTAGAAATTCCAATTCTCAAAGGTTTGGGGTCGAGAATTGGGGGTAGTCGGTTCTGGTTTTGGATCACCCAAGGAAGAATCTACTTCGTGAACTGTTGCGGGGACTGGTTGCGGGTCACCACCAGGATTGGCAATGCCGCCATGATTCTCACAAAGGGCTGGCCCCACGGTGCCGAGGCCACTGGAGCTGCCTGCATAGCTGTGGAGTGTGCCGTCTGCGCATTCAATGGCCCAGATATCTCTCCCATCTTTGTTATAGAGATGATAAGCGTTCCAGGCTAAAACGGACTGCGGCATTAAGGACAAGGCCATTGCCGGAATCATTAGGAAAGTGAGTGTTTTCATCAGATACTACCTCTTTTTATTCAGTTGTAAAACAGTCAATACTGGGGATTAGTTGCGGCGTATTAATCCCGATGCAGTATGACCCAGTGACAAGTGGCTTCAAGGGAGCCGTAAAGTGAAAAGAACTGCTTGGTGATATTTGGTGTGGGTCTGTTTCGATCATAACCGACAGGAAAAGCACTAATGGGGCGTCTGTTTCTGGGCGCTTTGCAACTCAACTTTAAATTGTTGTTTCGGTTTGCTACTGGGAAAAGTTTTTTCTTCTATCCTTTGGCCATAGTCTTAATACTTGGGAGAAAAATTCGATGGCGACAATTCGTGGAAAAGTTTGTGCCGGTTTTGCCTTGGCGATCGCCAGTGTGCTCACCCAGCAAGCTCTAGTCAAAGCCCATCCCCCTGAACATTTCTCCCATCCATCTGAGATTGCCCAACAAAGCACTGGTGTAGATTTACCACCGGGGCCAAATACAATGTTACGGGCACCGGTGAGCATGGCAGAAAACCTCGAAGTGATTATCTCAGACGTGATTATTCCGCCGGGGGGAAGCTTGCCCCTCCATTACCATCCCGGTGAAGAATTTATCTATCTGCTCGAAGGCTCTGTGATTCATATCGAAACCGGAAAACCCAACCAAATTCTTGTAGCAGGCGATACCTATGTGATCCCGCCCTATGCCCAGCACGCTCCCCAAGGAGGCCCAGAAGGTGGGCGAGCTATTGTCTTTCGGGTGCATGTAAAAGGAGAGCCAGAGCGTATCCTAGTAGAAAGTGAAGAATAAGTTCTCCATCCTGGGGCAAAAATAGCTTGAGATAATGAAATTATTGAATCGATTCATTGGGGGTCTGGTGCTAGTCTGGCTTGCCCAGGGGACCAAAGCCGCAGCCTTTATGACCCACTTAATTCCCGGCCACGAATACCTCACCCTTTTTGCCCTTGAACAATTGCAAACAAGTCCCGATCCCCTGACGCGCAACTTCTATGGCACGCCCGTCGGCTCCATTGATCGTCAAGCCCATCCTTTATTTAATGGCAATACCCTGGTAGATTTTCCGGGGCTAGATCGTCCCTTTGCTGAGCAGTTGATGCAAATTTTAGTCGGGCCAGAAGATTGGGAAGTTCTATCTGAAGCGGAACGGGATGAATTATTAGCGGGCATGATTCGCCACGATGACAATCGCTCCCAAATTACAAACTTCACGCGCAATTATCAGGGGAACGCCCAAGAAGAATCCGTCAGCGCCCATGAATCCTGTGGGTTATCCCATAATTTCATCAAAGACACAATTATCCATGGCGTTGCTTCCATGGCCGGGCCATTGTCTCCGCCGCCAGACTCCGAAAGTTTCGAGCAGCGACACCGAAAAATGACGGGTCTCAAATTTATCGGGGCCGCCCTCCATACTCTGCAAGACTCTTTTTCTAAGGCCCATACCCAAAGACACCCGGACACATGGCTCATCGAAGATATTTGTAGTTATCGCTTTGCCTACTTTGGCCGCAATGAACCTTCTGGCTATTCGGTGGGCTGTGTCCACACCCATTTTCCCTTTGAGGAAGATTTTGGTGGTGGGTCGTTATTAATCGATGATCAGGTGTGGGACCGGGGTCAAACGGGCTGTGAAATAGGAACAGACGGTCAATTGATCAAAAGTTTTGCTTGCCTAAAGGATGAGACCAAGATGGCCGTGGTGGTCACGCGGGATTTGCTGGCATTATTAGTGCCTTTTTTGAACCACGCCCTCTGGCACCAAGAGGTTTTACAGACCGAGCTAGAAACAACTTTGATGGATTTTTTGCAGACTTATCACCCAGACCCAGTGTTAAGAGCAGCCGACCAGGGGATTATGAGCTGCGATCGCCTGGCGGATTTTTCACCCCACACCCGTTTCGATGCCCACCCCCCAGAAATTCAACCCGTTACAATCGACTTTGAACCAGTGCCGTTCCAGCAAAATTTAATGGAGATATTTTTGAATGACCTTTAAGCTCGATAGCCTGCCTTCACAACAAGGCAAAAAAGCCATCGTTACCGGCGCAAATACAGGGCTTGGCTTTGAAACAGCCCTCGGTTTGGCAAAAACAGGCTGTCATGTGACTTTGGCCTGTCGGGACATGGACAAAGCCGCGGCGGCCGCAACTGAGATCCGTCAGCAGATCCCCGACGCTAACGTGGAGACAATGGCGTTAGATCTGAGTCAATTAACCTCTGTTAAAGAATTTGCGACGGCCTACCGTCAACGGCATCAAACTTTAAATCTCCTCATCAACAATGCGGGCATTATGTTCCCTCCCTATAGCCAAACGGTAGATGGTTTTGAAAGTCAGTTTTGTGTGAATTATTTAGGCCATTTCCTCTTAACGGCGCTCTTAATTGATCTGATGCCCGACACCGCAGAATCACGGGTTGTTTCGCTCAGTAGCAACGCCCATAAATTCGGCAAAATCAATTTTCAAGATCTACAGTCCGAGCAAAACTATTCGGCAACAGCGGCCTATGGCCAGAGCAAGTTGGCTTGCTTACTATTTGCGGTGGAATTGCAACGGCGGCTAGCAGCAAAAAATAAAAACATTCTCTCGGTGGCGGCTCACCCAGGCATCGCCCCCACGGAACTTGGCCGCTACATTCCGGCATTTTTAGCGGGCCTGATCCGTTTGATTTTTGTACCTTTTTTCGCAAATTCCGTCGAACAAGGCGCGTTACCCACCCTGATGGCTGCCCTCGAACCCACGGCAACCGGAGGCGACTATTTTGGCCCCCAGGGCTTTGGGGAGATGTCCGGCAAACCAGGACGCGTTGAGAAATCAGACCAAGCCCAAGACGAGGCGATCGCCAAGCAATTATGGGAGACTTCTGAAACGCTGATCAACTGTCCATTGACGATCCCAGACTAACGACGATGGTCAATTCCGTGGGTCATGTTCGCATAAAATGCGGTCTAGTCCTTCCAATTGACTGCAATCTATCGGGCTACTCCCAGCATTCCCAGTAGAACCATTGGCACTACCGAGCGAAACGCCTTTGAGCAGAGACATTCCCTTAAATCCCGATTGTTGATTATTCGCCCAACTGCTCGGATGACTGTCGCCAATGGTATAGTTGCCTGCTTTGAGGGTGACATTCGGGCGCACAATCCAATAGGCATTGGGCACGCCCCCTTGACCCGGTTGGGTCGTCGCTTGCCAGGGGCCATAGGTTGTGCCGTCCTGATGGGTCAGCCACATTGTTCCAGGAGCTTGACCCCGGGCATCGTTCCAGTGGTAGTTCATGAAATAGGTCAACCGTGCCGCATTCGGTAAAGAAAACTGTGTGGCACTACTTGGACTATTACGAACACCATAAATATTATTGTTATCAAAAAGAGTTACCTCTTGAAGGGCCACTTCTGGGGAGGCTGTTGGTGCTTGGGCAGCGGAATTATTTTGATTGAGACTGAGAAGATAGTCCCCTGTTTCGCCGGCTTCATAGCTATTAACAACGATGGTATATTCCCCCGTATCGGGTAGTTTAATGACTAATGTTTCCTTCTCGCCTTTCCAGTTGTCATCAATTTGTGCGATTGCTTCTCCTTGGGGATCAACCAAAATCAACAATCCATCAAAAGCTTGGGTTTCAAGGGTAATTTGAATCGTATCTCCGGCTTGCCCCGTAAATAGATGCGCATTGTAAAATGTCCCATCGTCAAAAACCCGACTATTCCTCGTTAAGGTGCCTCGCCATTGCCTTGAATTTGCGCCTGTTTGGGTCTGGCTCGGTGTAGATGACTGGGTGGCGCTGTTATATTTATTGGCTGAAACGATGCAATAGGCGTAGCTGTTGCGGAACGTGTCGGTGTTTCGCACCTGTACCCAACTGGCGGTTCCTTCGACATAGTAGGGCAGCGGGCCTTCAATCATCCGCACTTGGCGCGTTTGGGGGCCAAATTCTAGCAGATAACCCTTGCCCGCCCTGAGATCAAAGGGGCCAGCAACTTCCCAGATCCCATTATTTTGAGTCCAGTTAGGCCGCATTTCTGAGGTGATCATTGAAAAAATGACGTACACAGGCCCAGGGTTTTGGGGGCCATCATTGAGAGCTTCTTGGTAGGGCGTCCATTCTAAAGGCCCCTGAAACGGTAAACCATAGTTCCCACAGGCAAGGGCCACATCACCGCCATCTTCCTGGGACGTATTTTGGGAGCCGGACTGACTACAGGGAACTTCCACAAGGCGACAGTTGTACTGGTCACAAACTTGCTCAAAACAGCGATTTTCGAGATTATCGAAGGGGTTGGCTGCGGTGAGGGTCGCCCCTTGGAACATCAGTAGGGCTCCAAGAAAAACAGTCCGACTACTAAAATTAGCAACCTGTTGAATCTTCATTGGCCTTCCCCCTGTGTTGAGAATGGGGACATTGCTTTGAGATTTAGAAAAAGCTTCTTTTTAGGAATAGTCAATCTATTTGACTACTGGCTAAATTCGTTGCGACTTTAACAATTAAATTGTTGCTTTTTTTCTAAATCTCCCCTTATTTTCATTGTATCAAAGGAATTTCAGGGCCATAGGTAATGTTTTAGACTGCATCTTAGAGTTTAATTTTTTAGTCAATAAATATTAACTTGTGTTGATAATTTTAAATTAAAGCCAATAGGGTTTTGCTAGGGAACAGCGATGATTGTCGTCCTTAGGTTTTGCAAAGAGAATCCGGCTCAGAATCAGGCGATCGCCAAATAATTGATCGCAGTATGATTTAGCGAAACATTACTATACCGGGCTGATGTAAGTGGCAATGGCTACCATGGAAGTAGGCTCCCAGACTTAATAACCTGACTCCATCGATTTCATTGCGTCGTGGCCACAAACGCTGTCATATCCTCAAAAGTTTTAGACCACCAGCTCAAACCATGGCTGTATGGTTTGGGGATCATCGCCGTTGCTGGAATTTGTGTTGTCCTCTTCCGCCCAAAACCGATTCCGGTAGAAGTGGTGACCATTAAACCGGGGCCTTTGCAAGTGATGGTCATTGAGGAAGGACAGACCTACCTTGAGGACCGCTACCTGGTGTCTACCCCCGTTGCAGGGTATGTGCCCCGACTGGATCTTGAGGTCGGTGATCCGGTGAGCCATGATCAAGTAATCGCCCAGATTGATCCCCTCGAATTTGATAATGATGTGTCGGCAATCTTGGCCCAAATCAACGCCCTCCAAGCCGAAAAAACAGGCGTTGCCACCCTCCGACCGAAGACAGAGAGTTTGACCCAAGCAGAGGCCAAGATCAAGGCGGTTGAAGCAGAAATTGCAGCGGATCAGGCGATCGCCACGGAATTGAGAATTCGTTTCATCCAAGCGCAACAGGAACAACAACGGGGGGAATTTCTCTACCGCAATGGGGCCATCTCGAAACAGGCTTTAGAAACATTAGAACTAAATACCAAGGCGATCGCCCAAAATTCAGAAGTGGCGCAACAAAGACTGAACCAAGCCCAGGCGAATCTGCAAGAGGCGATCGCCGCACGGGATGAGCTGCGGGCCGCCCAACAGGATCCTGATTATTTGCTCGAAGTTTATGATGCCCAAATTCGCAGTTTAGAGGCAGAGCTTGCCAACCGCACCGACCAAGTCCAACGCACCGCGATCAAAGCGCCCATCAGTGGCCAAGTGCTGCGTCTCTATCAAAAAAATTACCAATATCTGGAAGCGGGACAGCCCCTGCTAGAGCTTGGAGATCTACAAAACTTAGCGGTGATGGTGGATGTACTCTCTAGTGAAGCGACCCAGATTCAACCCGGAAATCCCGTCATCATCGACCAATGGGGTGGCGATCGCCCTTTGACGGGCCAAGTGAAACGCCTTGAACCAGCGGCTTTTACCAAAGTGTCGGCCCTCGGCGTCGAAGAACAACGGGTAAATGTGGTGGTTAGCCTCGATGACATTCCCGCCAACCTGGGCGATCAATATCGGGTCGAAACTCAGATCGTGGTTTGGCAAGCCAGAAATGTATTGCAGGTGCCCCTTAGCGCCCTATTTCGCTGCGATGAGCAATGGTGTGTGTTTCTCATGGAAGCGGGACAGGCCCAAGCAGTGGCGGTGGAGATTGGCCACAAAACGGAACAGAATGCCCAGGTCAAAAGCGGTTTAGCTGCCAATGATCAAGTGATCCTTTATCCCTCTGGAGATATTCAAACTGGGCGTCGAGTACAGCCCCAAGCAGACCGTGCAGCGCCGACAAACTAGGGGGCGATAATTATGACCGACTCACCCATCGTTCTTTTTTGGATTCAACACCTTTCCAAGACCTATTACATCGGTGATGTAGCCGTACAAGCCCTAAAAAATATCGATTTAGAATTATACGAGGGGGAATTTGTCGTGCTGTTGGGCGCTTCGGGGAGTGGTAAATCAACCTTGCTGAATATTTTGGGGGGTTTAGATATTCCGAGTACGGGCGAAATTTTTTTTCGGGGCAAAAGTCTCACCACCGCTAATGAAGCGCAACTCACCCGTTACCGCCGCAACCATGTGGGCTTTGTGTTCCAATTTTATAATTTGATCCCAAGTCTGACCGCCGCCGAAAACGTGGCCCTCGTAACGGATCTGGTGGCCCATGCCATGGCTCCCACGGAGGCTTTGACCTTAGTGGGTTTAGAGAATCGCCTCGATCATTTCCCGGCTCAACTATCGGGGGGCGAGCAACAACGGGTCGCGATCGCCCGGGCGATCGCCAAACAACCAGAGGTTTTGCTCTGCGACGAACCGACGGGCGCTTTAGATTTCCAAACCGGGAAACGGGTGCTGCAGGTGCTTGAACAGATTAATCGCGACCTGGGCACCACCGTCGCCGTGATTACCCATAATGCCGGGATTGCAGCCATGGCCGACCGGGTCTTGCGGATGCGTAGTGGGGAAATTGTCGCCATCGAAACGAATGCGATTAAACAATCACCATTGCTTTTGGAGTGGTAGGGATGGTTGCACCGCTGGATCGGAAGTTATGGCGAGACCTACAGGCCCAGTGGGGTCAACTTTTGGCGATCGCCCTCGTGGTGGCCTGTGGCATTGCTTGTTTTGTGATGATGCTCAGTGCTTACCATTCCCTGGTGCTGACCCAAACGGCCTACTATGAACGCTATCGGTTTGGGGAAGTGTTTGCGGAACTGAAGCGCGCGCCCCAAAGCCTACAATCACAAATTGCCGCCATCAACGCAGTTCAGGAAGTACAAACCCGAATTGTCGCTGATATCACCCTCAATGTACCAGGACTCTTAGAACCGGCCACAGCGCGGTTAATTTCCCTGCCTCCTAGACGCGAGGGGATGCTCAATGGTTTGTTTTTACGCAGTCCAGGCACCTTTCCCGATCCCCAGCAGCCTGAGGAGGTGCTCATCAGTGAGGCCTTTGCCGAAGCCAATCAGATCCAAGTGGGCGATCGCCTGGGGGCAATTCTCAATGGTCGCTGGCAAAACCTCCGGGTCACGGGCATTGCCCTCAGCCCTGAATATATCTATGCGGTTTCCGGGGGGAATATTTACCCAGACGACAAACGTTTTGGCATTCTCTGGGCCAACGAAACCGCCTTAAGTCATGCTTTTGGCCTTGATGGTGCTTTTAATAGTGTGGTGCTCACGTTGACTCCTGGGGCCAATGAACGGGCCGTGATTACCCAGTTAGATCACCTCCTCGAAGGCTATGGTGGCTTGGGGGCCTATGGTCGCCGGGATCAGTTCTCCCACCGGATTGTGAGCGATGAGATTCAGAGTTTAGAAGTCTCTGCCACGATCCTACCGACAATCTTTTTGGCGATCGCCGCTTTTTTGCTGCATATTTTAATCTCCCGTCTGATTGCCATCCAAAGGGGACAAATTGCCGTGCTCAAGGCCTTTGGCTATACCAATGTCCAAGTGGGCTGGCATTACCTCAAATTCATGTTGCTGGTTTTTAGTGGTGGTGCTGTTTTGGGGTTATCCTGCGGGCTTTGGCTCGGACAAGGTTTAACCCAACTGTATGCAGACTTTTTCCATTTTCCCTTCCTGCGCTACGAAGCCAGTGCCCTGCTTATCATCACCGCCTTGCTTATTAGTGGCGGTGCGGCCTGTATTGGCGGATTGATGGCGGTACGAGAAGCGATTTTCTTGCCCCCAGCCGAGGGGATGCGGCCCAAACAACCCGTGACATTTCGCGCCACCATGGTCGAAAGATTGGGCTTACAACGGTTTTTTTCGCCAGCCGGACGGATTATTCTCCGCAATCTCGAACGTCGTCCCCTCCGCGCTAGCTTATCGATCCTCGGCATTGCTGTGGCTGTGGCTATTTTACTAACGGGGTTTGGCCTGCAAGGATCCATGACGACTTTAATGGATATCCAATTTCAAACCGTGCAGCGCGAAGACATGACCTTAACGTTTAATCAACTGTTGCCCTATCGCAGCCGCTATCACCTGCGCCACCTCCCAGGCATTCTCAAGACAGAGGTTTTTCGGTCGGTGCCAGTGCGGTTACGCCACGGCCACTATCAATATCGCCTGGCGATTACCGGCCTCGAACCCCAAGGGGAATTACGACAACTCGTTAACCGTCAACTGCAACCTGTATCTTTGCCGCCAGCAGGTCTTGTCTTGGGCACAAAGTTGGGGGAAATCCTCCATATTCAACCCGGCGATCGCCTCGGAGTCGAAGTCCTTGAGGGGAAACGCCAACAAACACAAACCTGGGTAATGGGCTTAGTGGATGAACCGATTGGCCTATCGGCCTACATGAATTTAGCAGCGCTGAATCAAATGCTGGGTGAAGGCCAGGTCATTTCCGGAGCCTATGTTCTCATTGACTCCCACGTAAAAGAACAACTTTACCAAGCCTTAAAACAATTACCAGCCATTGAAGGCATTGCGTTTCGGGAAGCTCTGTTAGAAAGTTTCCAAGCCATTAGCGGCGAAAGCCTCCAGATTATGACCGGTATTATTGTCCTCTTTGCCTGCATTATCACTTTCAGTGTGGTTTACAATTCAGCGCGCCTTGCCCTGTCCGAAAGAAGCCACGAGTTAGCCACTCTGAGGGTGATGGGATTTACCCAAACCGAAATTGCTTTTATCCTCCTGGGGGAACAAACTCTGCTCACATTCATCGCCGTTCCCTTGGGTTTGGGGCTGGGGGTGCTGCTGCTCTGGCTACTGGTGCAAGCTTACAATACGGAGCTTTATCGTCTACCGTTAACCCTAAATTCCGGTATCTATGGGCTGACGGCTTTGATCGTCATTGTCACGTCTCTCATCTCCAATCTGCTCATTTATTCCCAGCTTCAGGCCCTGAATTTAGTGACCGTCTTAAAAATCCAAGATTGACATCCTCTCCGCGCAAATCAAGGATTATGCATGGAGATTCCTTGGGTCACCCCAAAGATTTCCTGCTTCAATGCCAGCCAGCTAGACTGAGTGACCCCAGCCCCCGCCGCATCGGCTCCACAGGCATTTTCTATCCCCCGTTGCCCACGGGTACTAATGACTTGAGCTGCCGCCACATCACGAGGCTTGATTGACCCGCAATGATGGCAGTGATGGCTTCGGGTCGAGAGGTCTTTACAAACCTCTCCCCCACAGTCCGGGCACTCTTGAGACGTGCCCCGCGCATCCACCTTGCTGTAAAACACATCCCGCTTCCAGCACACCCAAGGCAAGACTTGATTCACAAACTGTCCCAGTCCAGCATCGAGGGTATGCTTACCCAACATCCCCTTAGACATAGTGCGGAAATCTAAATCTTCCACAAACACCATTCCGGCATGGTCGCAAAGATGATGCGCTAATTTGAAATGCCAGTCCTTACGAGTATTAGCAATGCGTTGATGCACTCTCCCAATCTTCTTCTGGAGCTTCAGCCAATTAGCTGACCCTTTTCGCTTCTTCTTGAGTCTGCGTTGCAGCGATTTCAGCTTGCGGTGCAGTCCATTAAAGAAGCGAGGTCGCTTGACCTGCTCACCGTCAGAAGTCGAAAGAAAATACTCAAGCCCAACATCAATCCCCACCGGATGCCCATGAGGAGCAACGGCAGGGATATCAACATCAGCCTGAAGGCTAAGCATGACAGAGTACCCCGACGCCTTGCGAACGATCCGGGCTTGTTTAACCTCAAAGAGATTAGGAATCTCCCTCGACCAGCGCACCTTCACCAAGCCCAACTGAGGCAGCTTAATTCCCTCGCTGCTGATGCAATTTCTGAGCATTTGAGGGAAGACAAACGACCGCATTCGATTCGGCTTCTTGAACCGAGGGAGCCCCGACCGCTTTAGCCGCCATGACTCCCAAGATGCTTCTACCTTTCGGATAACCTGCTGGAGCACCTGGGCATTGACTGTTTTTAGGCTGGGGAAATCAGCCTTAGCTGCTGTCAGAGACTTACACTGCCGCGCATAACTGGGGAATGGTGCATTCGCTGGCAAGATGAACTCCTGCCGAATTGAACACGCATTTACGGGAGATTTGCGAGAATCCAGCCAGTCTTTGCGTTCCCGCAGGGAAAAGTTCCAGACATTGCGGCACACATCAAGAATGTGCTCAATCTCTGAAACCTGCTCAGAAGTTGGCTCTAGCTTAAATTCCCACGTCATGTTTAACATACAACCATTATAGTCTAAGAAATATTTGCCTATTTCCTAGAGCTTTTTAATTGCTCCCTCCGGTCGCTCGTCGCTTCACCACCCCCTAAGCCTTCGGCTATGGGCGGAGCACTGCGGCGGATCTTGATAGTCCCTAAATCAATATTGGGTCAGCCAAATGGAGCCGATGGCGGCATGGTCTTCGTATTGGGTGGTCGTTTGATAGCTGTCTTGGCGATCAGGATAAATACCTGCGTAATCGCTTAGGGTCCATTGATTCGAGCGGAAAAAGAGCCAGGATGTTTGGTCAGTGCTGAAAGGGGAGTCGGCAAATTGAATCAATTCTCGACTTTCATTTTCTGTGCTGTAGCTGAGGGTTGCAGGGCCATAGGCGGCGATCGCCTCGGATAGGGGAGTGCCAGGGCCAACCCCCGCAGCGGTACGGTAGCTGGGATTGTCCACCATAATCCGAATAATTTTGTCCTGGTCACCGGGAAGATTGTCACCACTGTCCCCATCAAAGGCCACCACAAACTGGGCTGCACCGTAGAGATTTACTTGCCAGCCGGTGGGCAGATCGACCCCCAAAGGCACGGCTTCCAAGGTGGCCGCTTCGGGCAGTTGGGCTTTGAACTCCCTAAAAGTCATTCCTAGACGGGCAGGCCCGACCCCCTCGGCGGTAATTAGATAATCTGCACTGGGCGATCGCACACCGAGATCGGCACAGCCATTGGGGACACCATCAATCAAACTGGCAGAGATAAGTCGCAGGCTATAGCCATCCCAATAATATTCAGAGTCCTCTAGGCAAGTCCCTGCGCCGTTAAATTTATAGCCATTGCTGAGAACGCTAGTTTCTGGGTCAAAGGTGGGAAAGCCAGCGAGGGCCAAGCGGGAATGGGTGAGGGTTTCACCGTCAACATAAACAAACTCATAGGCCCCTTGGTAGGCCGCCATAAAGCACAGCACACTCACCAAATATTGATCTTCGCCCTGTTGATACACCGCCGCATCATCGAGATTCGCAGCCAAATTATCGTTGTCCAGGCAGAGGCCAAGGCTGGCTTGCTGATCCACCACCCGCTGAAAAATACTGGCTTTTTCCGATCCAGTCACCGTGCGGGCGATCGCCACGGGGATTGGTGGGGTGATCCCCGGCTCTGGGGTAGGAAGACTCGGCTCAGGTTCAGTTGGGGTTTGTTTTAAAACAGCACCAAAGCCCGGTTGGGGCGGCGAGGGCTGAATACTGGCGGTGGTGCGGTTCCCCAAAAACTGATAGGCGGCGATCGCACTGAAAACAAAGGCCGTGGCGGGGAGGGTGTAATAGTAAAATTTTTGCATGGTGGGCAGGGCTCCTGGGTAATCACTTTAAATTTCAGTCAAACATTCCAGCCAAAAAAAACGCTAGAGACAGAGTTGCGCTGAATAGGTCTGGGAACCTCGACCCGGTTGGCAGCGCCAGGTCACTTGGCGATCGCTGACCGTCCAGGTGCCATTGACATTTTTATTGAGGGAAATCGTAAACCGTTGCCCCCGCACCGAATCATCCAACAGACCTTCTTGGGTGATCGTCACCGTAGAGCGTTGGGGGTTTTCCACCGTATCGTTTTGTCGGTCGATGCTGACCCGAAAACTCTCTGGAGTATAACCAAGGCCTTTTGCCGTTGCTAAAGCCACCATGAGCGGATCTTGGGCCGCCCCCTGGTTGTTAGCAAATAGGAGTGGCTCGCTCGTCTGGGCCAATAACGTCGCCTGATCAAATAAATTCACCAAAGACGCCTTGTTCACGCTTTGCACCTCAACGATCCCCGGCACATCCGGCGCTTCGTACCAACCATAGGCCACATCAAACTGGCTTTGAATTTCCGCAAAAACCACATCAATGCCATTAATTGATGCCCGACTGACCTTCGGATTTGGCCCCACGGTGCGCCCCTGGGCAAACTCTTGGAGGGTTAAATTTTGGGGGTTGGGTTGCCGCCGGAGGGTGTGGGGATAAATCGCATCTGTCCCTAGCACAGGGGTTCCTTGGGCAAGGCAACGAATCAAATTAAAATCTCCTGGCCTGAGGATTGAAATGCTGCCATCATTGCGGAGCATCGTCCGGAAATTTCGGGGAATTTCCAGTTGGATACCAAATTGCTCGAACTTAACAATACGGGTTGCATCAACGGCGCTTAAATCATTCGTATTCCGACAAACCCCTTGGCTGGTGGCCGGTGGTAGCTGTCGTGAAATGCCGATTCCTCCAAGGGCGATCGCCCCAGCGATCATTAAACAATTGCCAACTAATTTTTTGTTCATCATCACACCTTTGCCGATAACCTTCTGACTTCAACAGATTTAAAATTCGGAGATTTATTTACACCGACGATCCCAAGCCAAAAAAGTTTTTCTCATTTACTAATGCCCCCAGCTTAAACAGGATTTTTCTGGCCTCAACGATGGTTACATTTTTTGTGACATAAATTCGAAAGCCGCAAGGCAATTGTCTACAAAAATCCGAAAGACAAGATTAAGATTTCTTAAGAGCATTTTCTGGCTCATTGAAGACTTCGATGACAAGTTGTTAACCTAAATTTATCGATTTTTTATGAATTTCTCCCCTGTAACTAAACAATTAACCCCTAGAAAAAATGCAGATCTGGCGCACTTCCTGGAGTCATATTTAAAACGAATCAGCCTGACATGAAAATTTGGCTCAGAACAACCAAAAACTTCAATATTTTTTCTATACTTGATTTAGTGTGGAGCGATCTGCACAATGCTATCTGACCATGACGTAACAAATTTCAGCAAATAAGCGGACTTTGTTTACCCGGCCTTGATCAACAATTGAAGCGCAGTCGAACAAGAGGAGAAAACGATGAATTTACCCAGCAATAAAGACGAGCTCGTCACCCAACTGCACCAGCAAATTGACGAAGCCTCTCGCAATATCGATGAATTAAAGCTCCAAGCTAATCTTGCGAAGGCGGAAGCGAGATCTGCCTTTGAGGCGAACATTGCCGCTCTCGAATCCCAGAAAGTTAAGTTGCAAGAACAGGTTAATCACCTAAAACACAGTACAGATAATGCTTGGCAAGAACTGGCAGAAGGATGTCAGAAGTCTTGGCATGAGTTTCAAAGTGCGGTGCAAAAGGCGATCGCCCAGTTCAAGGCATAACTCTACATATCCATTGAGAACGCCTTCTAATCTCTCCTATAAAAAAACCCTAAAACCCCATCCCACCGGAGTTTTAGAGTTGATGATCACGATTGCTCGTGTAGAGGAGAATAAAACTTGGACAAACTTGTAGAAAATTACAGATAACCCTAGAGGGCATTCACGGCGATCGCCCCGATGGTACCCGTCCCGAGCAACCCTAAGATCTTCATCCCTAAGGCCCCAAGACTTGCCCCCTGCTGGGAACGTCGTTTGAGAAAACTGTAGATGTGGGGCGCACCAGCTAGGAAAAAGAGAATCGCAACAATACCCGCATTTTGAGAAGCTGGGGTTTGTTTTTTGGTGATCGGTTGACGGGACATAGTGAGTACCTAAGAATGCAACGGAGGTTAGGCCATGAAACCTAGGCGGTGGCCATTGGATTTCGCGAGGCGAATTAGATTTTGTCGCGTTTTTGCGTCGAGGCCGACGGTGTTGCAAAAGTTGGTGATCGTCTTGCAATGAAGACCAATGACCTTACCACGGGTTTTGTTAAAACGGGCTGTACCCATGACTTTGCGAATCAAGATAACCAGGGAACCAAACATTGCAACTAGCCTCGTAAAACGACAAATAACTGGGAAAAAACTAAAAAATTAGAGTTGGAACAAGAGATTGATCAGGGTGTCGCCACCAATCAATTCCGTTGCGATGAGCGCCACAAAACCAATCATTGCCAGGCGGCCATTTAACTTTTCGGCGTAGGCTGTCCAGCCGGCGGTATGTTCTGTATCAACGTAGACTTCAGGCTCGATTGCAAAGCTGTTGAGTTGACCGAATTCGTTGGAAGTATAACCAGTAGCCATTGAGGGAACCTCGTGCTTGCTTACATGAATAAATATAACAGAATGTAAATAAATGTTGCAAGTTATTGACGAAAAAATATTTTTCTGGGGTGAGGGCCATCAAAGTCCTATTTGCCCCAAACAGCAGTAACCCCAATCCTTTCAGGAGATCGGGGTAGAGCAATAACGGTTGAAAAAACGATGTTAAGCCCTGGGGTTTTGTAACAAAACTCTGTTACAAACCGACAATAATCTGAGCCATCGCCCAGGCGAGACCGAGACTTGTTAGGTACTGGGGCAACAGCGATCGCCAGGATTGTTTACTCATTTTTTTAGTGAGCACAAAAGTACAGAGCGTTGCAAAGATTAGAGTTGAACCCTGGAGAAAGGCAATCACGGCAGGATGGGCGACAACAATCGGCAAGGTGCTGCCCTGGAGACCGAAGGTGGCCATGGTTACGGGTAAAATTTGGCCAGCTTCCCCTAAACCAAGACGGAGATAATGGGCGAGGCTCCCCCCCAAAACCAAGGGCAGATAGCCATAGGCCAGTTGTAAAAAGGGTTTTGCCTTGGGAGGAGAGTTTAAAAATTGCACCACAGCCCCTGTTAATAGGACTACTCCAGCGGGTACTCCCAAGGCGGCGATCGCCAATCCCAGGTGGGGCCAAAATTGACTGAGGTCTACATTTAAACCCAGGACTTGATTAATTTCTGGCAGCCGATGGAGAAAGATTCCCCCCAGGAGTAATAGTAAAAGAGCGACTTCATAGGTGCGGGGGCGGTGGGTTGTCCACAGTTCAATGGCTGGGGGGCGTAGATTTACCGCTACCGATCGATGGGGACAAGCCTTAAGACAGGTCATGCACAGTACACAATCGCGGTTGTCCTCCAGTTGGGCCGGGTGGGAATAGAGGGGACAGCCTGCTGTTTCTAAGCCTTCACCCTTTTGGGGGCCGCCTTTATAACATTGATAGGTGCTACATTCCGCCGAACAAGTGCCCTGTTGCGCCCGCAACTCCGTCATCGAAAGTTTCGCAAAGAGGCCATTCATGCCGCCGATGGGACAAAGATAGCGACACCAAAACCGCCGCTCAAAGATCGCCGAGCAGATCATCGCCCCGGCAGTAATGATAATCAGCAACCAAGCCGAGAGATAAGCCGTATTTTGTAAATCCCACAGTTCTTCCCAGAGGAAAATCAGGGCAAATAAGCCAAAGAGAAACCAACCGCCCCATTTTTCTGCCTGCTGACGCGGCCAGGGTTTGAGGTTGCGCTTTAGGAGTTCGGTGGTGATTTTCTGGGTAATTTCCCCGTAGATCATAAACGGACAAACGGCACACCAGAGGCGACCGACAAAGGGAAAGGCGAGGAGCACCAGGGGCCACCACCAAGCCCAAAAGAAATTCAGCGCAAAGTTTTGGTCACGGGTTTGGGGGGCGAGAAACAGAACGGCAATGATCAACGGAAAGGCGATCGCCGTAAAACCATAGTTAATGCGGTCGGGCCACCAAGCACTCCGGAGAAAGCGGCGAAAGGCAGGGTAGGCATTGAGTAAATTGAGGCGAAAGCGTTTTTGTTTCCCCTGGGCTGACCAAAAAATTTCTTCGGTGAGTATTGACCCTTGATCCGATTGAACAATGGCCCGTTCTACCAGGTTTTGCAGTTCGCGGATATTGTTCGGGAAATCATAGGACTGGAGGCGACGGAGGGCTTCGGGGGTGAGGGTCGGTTTATCGAGGCCCTTCGCCCGGCAAAATAAGCTGGTGTAATATTCCACCTGGGCCGCGAGATCTGCTTTGCGCACCCGCAGCGGCGGCACTTTAATTGTTTCAGAAAAATGGCGGGCCACGGCGGGGAGTTGTCGTTCGGCGATCGCCACCAATTTTGCCGCCGTTTGTTGGGGAATAGGTTCCGGATCCCCAGGGCGACTGATGGGGGTATAGGTCTGGGTTTCGATTAACGTGGCGACTTTATCGATTAGTTCCGGGGGCAATTCTTCAATTTTGTTGAGGATTAGGGTACCTTTTCCCAGCCATGCCAAGAGACCTTTTTTACCATCGGTGCGGCCAAAGAGTTCAGCACCACTTTTTTGGAGAATGCTGCAATCGATTTTAATAATCGGCTGTCGGCGTCGGGGCGAACCGTAGTGAATCAAGGCGGCTAAATTATCTTTTTCTAAACCCGGTTCCCCAAAAATGTAAATGGATCGATCATGGGTACCCGCCTCACGAATTTGTTGCCGCAGGCGTTTAGCGTAGCGACTTTTGCCCACAACCCCCCGTTTTGCTTTGGTGACAAGGTAGGGGCGCAAAATTTCCTGCTGTTGCTGTTCCTGTTGGAGAGCTTGGGCGACTTCTGCCAGCTCCTGGGCGAGATCCTGGGAAAAGGCCTGGGTAATTTCAGGATAGTTTTGGATCAGGTCTTGCCACTGTTGGCGCGGCATAAACCACACTTCTGTGTCGGTGACGGTGGCGATCGCCTCTTGGGAAGCTTCATTAAGGAGTAAAGGCCGCAGATTGATCGTACTGCCTCTGGTTAAGGGGTTGGTCTCTGGTGCAGCCGCGCTGTTGTGGCTGATCACCTCCCCGGAAATCAAGATATACAAACCTTGGGGATGTTGGTCGATCTCGCTGAGGGCCTGTTGGGGAGGGAGGGTTTGCCTTTGGAGTGCCGTGGCGATCGCCCCTAGGGTTTCCAGCGACAAACAACCGAGACTGGTGCGTTCCTGCAACCAAATCAAACGTTCCTGGATGGTCATGCTTATTTTCCTCCAACCCTTGCTCCCCCAGCTTATCGAATCTGACGGAGTAGATTAATTCCCCAGCGGAACAAGCTACAGTGGAACCAATGACCCGCCAGAAAAACGAGCTTATGAAAACAAGACAACTAGGCCAAAGTGCCGTCCAAATCACCCCGATTATTCTCGGTACTTGGCAAGCGGGCAAGCGCAATTGGGCGGATATTGACGACCAAGAAATTGTGGCCGGGATCCGTGCCGCCGTAGATGCAGGCATTACAACCATCGATACCGCTGAAATTTATGGCGATGGGGATTCTGAACGTCGGGTTGCCGAGGCGATCGCCCCCCAACGGGATCAAGTGACCCTATTAACGAAAGTCTTTGCCAATCACCTCCACCACGACCAGGTGATCACCGCCTGCGAAAATTCCCTCAACAGGCTCCAAACTGATTACATCGATCTGTACCAAATCCACTGGCCAGCGGGAACGTGGAATTCTGACCTGGTGCCCATCGCTGAAACCATGGCCGCCCTGAACCAATTGAAAGAACAGGGCAAAATTCGCGCCATTGGTGTGTCTAATTTTTCCTTGGCGCAACTCCAGGAAGCCATGGAACACGGCCAAATCGATAGCATTCAACCGCCCTATTCTTTATTTTGGCGGGCCATTGAACGGGAGATTCAACCTTTCTGTGCGACCCAGCAGATTTCGATCCTCGCCTACTCTTCCTTGGCTCAGGGTCTGCTCACGGGGAAATTTGGCCCCGATCACCAGTTTGCGGCGGGGGATCACCGCTCCCACAACCGTCTTTATGCTGACCCAGAAAATTATCAACGGGTACAAACGGCCCTCGGACTCCTGAAACCGATCGCCACGACAAAAAATTGCACCTTAGCTCAACTGGCGATCGCCTGGCTGATTCGGCAGCCCCAAACCAATGCCATCGTCGGCGCGCGCAATGCCCAACAGGCGATCGCCAATGCCCAGGCCATCGATATCGAGTTAACGGCTAAAGATCTCGAAGCCATTGACCATATCGGACGAACAGTAACCGATCCTCTAGACGAAAATCCGCTCCTATGGAACTGGTAAGCACCAGGAAATTCAAATCCTTTGGCTATACTGAAGGCAAGTTTCAGCGCTCTGCATCAACCCAATGAAAGCTTTAATTTTGGCCCTGGGGATTTCCTGTCTGGCGATCCCCGTCGCGGCCCAGGGAACCTGTCTCCGGATTAGCGATTTTTATACCACCTGCCAAGATGGTCGGGGCAATCAATACAGTATCCAGACCTTTGGCCCCAATACCTTTATCAACGGCAGTTCCTACTACTCCCGCTCGCCCTATTACCATAGCTACCCTGGGTCTAGCACCCATCGACGACCAGGCGATCGCCCCTGGAAACCAGCCCACTATCGACGGCCGACTAGCCACCATACTTATTCTTTTAGTAATACTTTTAAAAGCAAGAAAAGTCGCCCTTGGCAATATGAACCCTATTGGCAACAGCCCTGGAAAAAAGAGCCTAGTTCATCACCCCAATTCAGCACCTATTGGCAGCGTAACCCCTGGCAACGGCCCACCTACCACAACGACCAAAATATCTACCTCGACACCCGCTGGTAAATAAACTTTCAACGGCCCTAAAAGTTCGCCAACAATTAAGAGTTAAGAATCAGGGCAAAAAAAAGGCGATCACCACCGGTGATTTATTTTCTGTGTCTCCTAAACATCGAAGCACCAAAAATCCAGTACGATAAAGCGGTACTTTTGCGTCCGTTGCTATGGCACAGTTTCCTTTGTCTACTTCCCTGCGCCGTTGGTTGCCCTGGGGTTTAGGTGGCCTAACAATTATCACTTCCCTTGGCATCCTCGGATTTAGGCATTATCAACGCCAGCAAGTCTCTTTTATCAGCACTTCCGTCGTCATTAGCAACAGTACCCTCGCCACAATTGCCACTGATGCAGCCAAGGCGATCGCCCCCGTCCCCCAAACAAAAACGACCGTCATCACCCTCAAGGCCGTTGGGGATATGGCCCCAGGGACTCGCTACTCGAAAACGCCCCAAGTCGAACAGAAAATGCAAATGTTTGCCGGGGTCGAAGGCCAGCTCGGTTGGAGCGACCTCCTTATCGGCAATCTAGAAACCACCCTCACCAATCATCCCTACGCCGCAAAAGATATCAGTCGCCCCAATGTCTTTGCTTTTCGGACGGCCCCTAGCTACGCCAATCTCCTCAAGGATGCAGGGTTCCAAGCCCTCAGCATTGCGAACAACCACACCTTCGACTACGGACAAACAGGCTTTCAAGATACCCAAACGACCCTTGCAGACACTGGCATTGCCCCCATTGGCGTTAAAAACCAAATCCATTACCACCAACACAAAGACCTCACCGTCGCCCTCATCGGTTTTAGCACTTACCAATATCACAATACGGTTCAAGATCTGAATGCCGCCGTCGCTCTGGTCAAGGAAGCCGATGCCAAAGCCGACATTATCGTGATCTCTGTCCATGCTGGTGCCGAAGGTACGGGGGCAAATCGCGTCCGGCCTGGTACGGAATGGTTTTTTGGCGAAAACCGTGGCGACCTCCACAAATTTTCTCGGACTCTGATTGATGCCGGAGCAGATTTAATTGTTGGCCATGGCCCTCATGTGCTCCGGGCAGTGGAACTTTACCAAGGCCGTTTGATCGCCTATTCCCTCGGTAATTTCGTCGCCGATGGTGCCCTGTCAGTGGCCAGTACCCTCGCCGAAAGCGTTATTTTAGAGGTTGCGATGAGTAGTGAGGGGCGTTTTCTGAAGGGGAAACTTCATCCTGTGCGCCTCAACGGCCAAGGGTTCCCGTTTTACGATGCCACGGGTACGGCCATTAAGCGGATGCAACAGTTGACCCAGCGGGATTTTCCGGAGACTCCTTTAACGATTCAAGCAGATGGCCAGCTTTTACCAAGAACGTTGTAACCCTTGATGGTGAAGGATTTTCAAAAAAGTTGCGCTTAAAAACTGCATAAGCAAAATTTTCGGTCACTATCACCTGGCAACACACAACAATCAATCAACAGGTAACTGACCCATGACTACTTTCGCTTTCTCCCGCCCCCAGTCCCTCAAACTTGCTGCCGCTGGTGCTTTCCTTGCCCTCGGTGTCCTAAGTATCGCTCAACCCGCTAAAGCCGATAATGTTTCTAGCAGCACAATGATTTCTGAACAGACCAGTGCCGCTGTTGGCGTCGGCAACTCTACTTCTAACACCATGGGCCAATCGAATTTCCAAAACCAAAGCGGTTTCTTTAGTGGTGGTAACAACGGTTCCCAGTCAACGATTGTCGGTTCCCAGACTGCCGTGGCTGATGGCTTTTTCAACAATGTCAATAACAACCTCGGTCAATCCAGCACCCAGCTCCAATCCGATGCCTTTGGGTTTGGCAATAATGCCAGTGTTGCCCAGGTGGGTGCAAGCCAAACAGGCGCAGGAATTGGTTTCGGCAACAGCGTCAACAACAGTAGTTTCCAAAATAGCTTCCAAAACCAAAGCTCCATCTTCTCTTTCTAAAAAAGGCGATCGCCAAGGTGGTGGTGTGATGGCACAAAGCACATCATTGCCTTGGTCAAAACCTGCCAGCACAATCTTCTCCCTAACATGGCTAATCTGTTAGGGGGCTTTTGCGGTGAGTAGATAAATAAAATACTGCATCTGTTCTGGGACGTGGCAACTATCAAGCAGTACCACAACAGAGCAGGCCAGTCCGATGATTATCACTACTTTTCTCCGTCACCACTCCCTCAAACTCGCCCTTACCTTCGCAATCTTTGGTTTCTTATGCTGGCTTTATTGCCTTTCGCCCCTGACCCTCAACCTTAGTCAACTCCAGCAAGTCGCCATCTACATTGGCCTCGAAGTTTTGTATGATATGCTGCGCCACTGGTGTTTAAAGTTGGTACAAAGTGGTTGCGATCGCCTCCGCCATGTCTCTCCCTTTGTGAACGATTTGTTTGCAGTTGTGACCAAACTGGCAACCGATGGCCGTAATTTTAAAATTCATCTCCCCACAGTTACGGGACAAATGTGGACGATTTATCCCCTGCGTGTTCTTTCTTAAAAAGTCAAGTCTGCTCTAAGCTTTGTGGCCTGTGGTATCGCCAACAAATTTCAAAAATAACTGTTCTTAGACTGTCGTTTGCCCCAGAAAGTTCCGCCATTTCCCGATAAATAGACCTTTCCAGACAATTCCTGCCAAAACGAAAAATACTTGCTACAGTGAGGAGGATTGTAAAGTTTTCTTTACAAAACACTACGAAAAGAAACAACTTTATTGTTCGCTCACAGACAGGAAGTATCTATGCGTTTTACAAAAACCCTCGCCCTTAGTCTCGCCCTTGGTAGCACCCTTGGCTTTAGTACCGTTGCCCAAGCAGGGGACTATGGTAGCTACGGAGACAAAACCAAGCCCATGACCGAGGCTGAAGCGCCTGCACCTGCAGCGGCAATGACAGCACCGACCATTGTGGACATTGCTGCTAGCAACGATGCTTTTTCGACCCTCGTGGCGGCAGTTTCTGCGGCTGACCTCGTCGAGACCCTTGCTGGCGAAGGCCCTTTTACTGTTTTTGCTCCCACCAATGATGCTTTTGCAGCCCTGCCCGATGGCGTGCTCGAAAGCCTTTTACTCCCTGAAAATAAGGAAATCCTCACTCAAATTTTGACCTACCACGTGGTCAGCGGTAATGTCATGTCCACTGATCTCAGTGCTGGGGCTGTCACCACCGTTGAAGGTAGTGATGTGGTGATCTCCCTCGATGATGGCGTGAAAGTCAACAATGCAAATGTTGTCATGGCAGATATCGAAGCTAGCAATGGCGTTGTCCATGTGATCGATACCGTGATTGTGCCCCCTGCATTAATGGCAGAATTGGAAACATCTAGTGAAACTAGCGAGAATCTCTAGGTTGATCTCAGCATAGTGATTTAACACCACAACCATTTAGGTTATCTGTGAAACCACGGCATCGGGCTGTGGTTTTCTTTTTGACTCATTTAAAACCCAACTGTGGTTTTGCCGCTGAGGATCTGGCCTGGAAAGGGTTCTGAAATTCTCGACAGGTCTATTTATAATGTTTAGGCACTTTTCTCAAAATTGGCGATCGCCCCCCATGAGCAAATCCGACCAAATCCGCATCCGTGGCGCAAGACAGCACAACCTAAAAAATGTGGATCTCGATTTGCCGCGTAACCAGTTGATTGTGTTTACGGGGGTGTCGGGTTCGGGGAAGTCGTCGCTGGCGTTTGATACGATTTTTGCGGAGGGACAGCGCCGTTATGTGGAATCCCTTAGTGCTTACGCCCGGCAGTTTTTGGGGCAGTTGGACAAGCCCGATGTGGACGCGATTGAAGGTTTAAGTCCGGCGATCTCCATTGACCAAAAATCCACCTCCCATAACCCCCGCTCCACCGTCGGCACGGTCACGGAAATTGCTGATTATCTGCGGTTACTCTTCGGGCGGGCCGGAGAACCCCACTGCCCCCACTGCGATCGCCCGATTGCGCCCCAGACCATCGATGAGATGTGTGATCGGGTGTTGGCACTGCCGGATCGAACGAAATTTCAGTTGCTTGCACCGATTGTGCGCCACCAAAAGGGAACCCATAAAAAGACCCTTTCTAGTATTGCCGCCGAAGGGTTTGCCCGGGTGAGAATTAATGGCGAAACCCGTGAACTCAGTGACAATATCACCCTCAATAAAAATCACTATCACACCATTGAAATTGTGGTGGATCGTCTGGTGAAAAAAGAGGGGATTCAGGAGCGTTTAGTGGATTCTTTGAGTACCTGTTTAAAACACTCCGAAGGGACAGCAATTGTTGATTTAATTGAGACGGGTGAACAGATTATTTTTTCCGAAAATTTTGCTTGCCCCGAACATGGCGCAGTCATGGAAGAGTTATCACCCCGTTTGTTCTCTTTTAACTCCCCCTATGGCGCTTGTCCCGCTTGCCACGGCCTAGGCAGTCATCGGCGCTTTTCTCCCGAACTTGTGATCCCCGACCCGAAGCAGCCTCTATACGCAGCGATCGCCCCTTGGTCGGAAAAGGAAAATACTTATTATTTATCGTTGCTGTATAACCTTGGGCAAAACTTCGGTTTTGAGATCCAAACGCCGTGGGAAAAATTAAAAAAAGAACACCAAGAAATTTTACTCCACGGCACCGAAGAACCCATTTGGTTTGAGGAGGAATCTCGCTATGGGGGCGGCAAAGGTTACTATCGCCATTATTCGGGAATTTTAAAACTATTAGAACGCAATTATGAAGATACAAATTCCGATGCGATCAAAGATAAACTGGAAAAATATTTAATTAATCAACCCTGTGAAGTTTGCCACGGAAAACGCCTTAAACCAGAAGCATTATCTGTCCGTTTAGGACAATACAATATCGACGAATTGACCAGCGTTGCTATCCGCGACTGTCTCGAACGGGTCGAAAATTTAGAGTTAAGCGATCGCCAAAAATTGATTGGGGAATTAGCCCTCAAAGAAATTCGAGCGCGGTTACAATTCCTGCTGGATGTCGGCTTAGATTACCTCACCCTTGATCGCGCTGCCATGACCCTCTCCGGTGGTGAAGCCCAGCGCATCCGCCTTGCCACCCAGATCGGCGCAGGGCTAACGGGGGTGTTATATGTGCTCGACGAACCCAGTATCGGCCTCCACCAGCGGGATAATGAGCGACTGTTACAAACCCTCAAAAAATTGCGCGATCTCGGCAATACTTTAATTGTGGTCGAACATGACGAAGACACGATCCGCACCGCCGATCACATTGTTGATATTGGGCCAAAAGCGGGGGTACATGGCGGCGAAATCGTCTTTCAGGGCAGCTTTGACAAGTTTTTGAAGAACAAAAAATCCCTCACCAGTGCCTATCTGTCCGGCAGACGGGCGATCGCCACCCCCCCAGAGCGACGGGAAGGCAACGGCGGCAGATTACGCCTCGAAAATTGCACCAAAAATAATCTCAAAAATATCACCGTAGAAATTCCCCTCGGCAAATTGGTGTCAGTGACGGGGGTATCGGGTTCGGGAAAATCGACCCTGATGAATGAATTGCTTTATCCAGCGTTGCAACATAGCTTGAATCGAAATGTGCCTTTCCCGAAGGAGTTGGGCGATGTCAAAGGCTTAAAATCCATCGATAAGGTGATCGTCATTGACCAATCTCCCATCGGCAGAACCCCCCGCTCCAATCCGGCGACCTACACGGGTATTTTCGATCCGATTCGGAATCTGTTTGCGGAGACGGTAGAGGCGAAAACGAGAGGTTATAAAAAAGGGCGGTTTTCGTTCAACGTGAAAGGGGGACGGTGTGAGGCTTGTGGCGGGCAAGGGGTGAATGTGATCGAGATGAATTTCTTGCCGGATGTCTATGTGCAATGTGAGGTATGCAAGGGGGCACGCTATAACCGGGAAACGCTTCAGGTGAAATTTAAGGGCTATTCCATTTCGGATGTGTTGAATATGACGGTGGAGGAAGCCTTGGAAGTTTTTGAAAACATTACGACGGCGGCAAATCGCTTGCAAACTCTGGTGGATGTGGGCTTGGGTTATATTCGCTTGGGGCAACCAGCACCGACCCTCTCCGGCGGAGAAGCGCAACGGGTGAAGTTGGCTTCGGAATTGTCGCGGCGGGCAACGGGTAAAACCCTTTATTTGATTGACGAACCGACGACGGGTTTATCGTTTTACGATGTGCATCACCTGTTAAATGTGTTGCAACGGCTGGTGGATAAGGGAAATTCGGTGCTGGTGATTGAGCATAATTTGGATGTGATTCGCTGTAGTGATTGGTTGATTGATCTGGGGCCAGAGGGTGGCGATCGCGGCGGCGAGATTATTGCGACGGGTACACCAGAGGATTTAATTAAAGTCAAAGAATCCTACACAGGTCAATTCCTCAAACCGCTATTAACGAAGAAATAATAAACGGCGATCGCCAACACATTCAGTACAATAACAAGTATCACGAAAAAAAGTGTATTGCTGTCGGTAGGTGATTTTATGAAGCCCAAAATACTTAAGCAAAGTTTTGTCCTTTCTAGCCTCGAAAAATGCCGTGATCAGCTTGAAAAATTTGGGGTAAAGTCACTTGCCCTATTTGGTTCTACTGCCCGTGATGAAGCGACTATCGATAGTGATTTAGATTTTTTAGTAGAGTTTGATACTGAACTCACATTTGATATTTACATGGATTTTAAATTTTTTCTTGAGGAGCTATTTAACCGTAAAGTAGATCTTGTCATCAAAGAAGACCTCAAACCCCAAATCAGAGAAAATATCCTTAAACAAGCGATTTATGTCCCGTAGTCTTCGTCTCTATCTCACCGATATTCTCAAGAGCATTACAAAAATCCAAAACTATGCCGAGAATTTAACCTATGAAGAGCTTTGTGAGGACAGTCGAAGCCTTGAAGCGATCGCCTACAATTTACAAATTATTGGCGAAGCAACAAAACAAATTCCGGATTCTCTACGCGATCAATATTCACAAATTGAGTGGAAGAAGATTGCTGGCTTGAGGGATATTATTGCTCACACGTATTTTCGTGTGAATACTAAAATTGTTTGGAGCATTATACAAACAAAATTAAATCCTCTCCAAACTTGCATTCAACTTATGCTTGAAAACGAAAATCTTTCTTAGATTAATCTTGATAATGACTTAATTGCAAAAACTATTGCTACAATCTTCCTAAGATTATCTAATGTAAACTAATGGATCGCGGCGGCGAGATTATTGCGACAGGTACACCAGAGGATTTAATTAAAGTCAAAGAATCCTATACAGGTCAATTCCTCAAACCGCTATTAACGAAGAAATAATAAACGGCGATCGCCTTTTTTGTCGATACCATTGACACTAACACACTGAGAATGAAGTCTAAAATGGTTTCATAGTGAACAGGAGCAGTTGTAATGGCGATGGTCACAGCAGTTTCCCAGGAATCTTCCCTAGCTGAATTTTTGGAGTTACCTGAAACCAAACCAGCAAGCGAATATATCAACGGGAAAATTCATCAAAAACCGATGCCCCAAGGAAAGCACAGTACATTGCAAGGTCGTTTAGTGGCGGAAATTAATCGCGTTGGACAGCCTGAAAAATTAGCCTATGCTTTTCCTGAATTACGTTGTACCTTCGGCGATCGCTCCCTTGTACCTGATATTGCGGTGTTCGAGTGGGCCAATATTCCTGTAGATGAAAATGGCGAAATCCAAAATCGGTTTTCTGTTGCCCCAGATTGGGTGATTGAAATTCTCTCTCCAGAACAAAATCCCCTCAGAGTCATCGAAAAAATTCTTTTTTCTCTGCAACAAGGGACAAAACTCGGTTGGCTCATTGCCCCAGAGGACTACTCAGTTACCATTTTTTACCCTGATAAACTCGCTGAATTCAAAGAACAAGACGATCCGCTTCCCGTTTTGCCAGCGATCGCCCCTTGGCAACTCACCGCCACAGAGCTATTTTCCTGGTTACGCCTCATGTGAAGCTTAGGGCGACAAATTATTCCTTCAAATTGGGGAGATCGCCAGTTAACAGGAAATCATGGCCGATGGATTGAAGCTGGACATTTTCGAGGGCGATCGCCTCGTCCATGAGCGTCAAACCCAAATTCCCCACGGGGGTCGGTGCCCCTTGCCCACCAATAATTTTCGGGGCGATGAAAGCCATCACCTTTTGGATACTGCCAGAGGCGATCGCCGCCGCCGCGAGGGTGCCGCCACATTCCCACAACACCTGCAAACAACCCCGGTCATAGAGATATTGCATCACGCCTTCAGGGGAAACTGGATCAAGGTGTACCACTTCCACGCGCCGTTGCTGGAGGAAAGCCTGCATTTCTGGATTCGCTGTGGCCTGGGTCAAAACCACCGTCGGGGCAGCGGTCACATCCCACAAATGGCGATCACGGGGCAGGGTTAAAGTTTGGCTCACAACAATGCGCAAAGGATTGTGGTCAGTGGTGCCATGGGTCGTTAAATAAGGATTATCAAGGCGTACCGTATTTCCCCCGACAACCACTGCATCACACTGGGAACGAAGATCATAGACCTGGTTGCGGGTTTCCTGGTGAGTAATCCAAGCACTGTGGCCCGTGGTCGTGGCAATTTTGCCATCGAGGGTCATGGCATATTTCAAAATACCGAGGGGACGCTGATGCAGCATCCGCCAAATAAAACCCGCATTTAACTCTCGACAAGCAGCCTCTTCGACACCCGTTACAACTTCGATGCCCGCATCCGTGAGGGTTTTTAAACCGCCCCCCGCCACTAAAGGATTCGGATCGACCATGCCGACTACGACCTTAGAGATGCCCGCTTTAACCACCGCCTGACTACAGGGAGGTGTTCTGCCGTGGTGGTTACAGGGTTCTAGGCTGACATAGAGCGTTGCTCCTTGGGCGGCTGCCCCTGCCTCCCGGAGTGCAAACACCTCTGCATGGGGTTGACCTGCCCCCGGATGAAATCCTTCACCAATAATGTTTTGATCTTGAACGACCACAGCGCCCACCATTGGGTTTGGGGCGGTTTTTCCGGCTGCCTGCTTTGCTAACGTAATACAGCGTTGCATCATGGCACGATCAAAGTCAGTTCCAACGGGGGCAGCGTTTGAGGTCATGGGGGAAGGCAACATTTAAACTTAAAAATTCTTTCCCATTGTAGGCAAGAACCGAGGGGCAAACATAGGGTCAAAGGTTAACCGATGGTGGAGAAATTCAGGTGATTTGGCTGTATTTGCGCCATTGACTCAGGTGATTTTCATAAATCATCGATATGATGATCAACACATACGCGCTGATCTGGGGTCAAAACTCACCAATGCCCGAACAAAGTATTACACCGACTTACGATGTGGAGAATGCGGTTCTCAGTCGCTACCAAGCGGGAGCCCAGACCCACGAACCCAGTCTGTGTTGCCCGACGGACTACCAGGATGTCCATTATCTGGATGTGATTCCCGATGAAATTTTGACGAAGGATTACGGCTGTGGTGATCCGACTCGCTATGCAATCCCAGGAGATACCGTCCTTGATCTGGGGTGTGGAGCTGGCAAAAATTGCTACATGGTGGCCCAAAAAGTGGGGCCGACGGGCAAGGTGATTGGCGTTGATTTTAATGATGTGATGTTAAATCTCGCCCGCAAATATCAAGGGGCGATCGCCACGAAAATTGGCTTCCAGAATACCGAATTTGTCAAAGGGAAAATCCAAGACCTTAAACTTCCCCTTGATCTGCTCCAGGCTTGGCTCCAGGCAAATCCCATTACCACCCTAGAAGATATTGCCCGCTATGAAACAGAAGGCGATCGCCTCCGGGCAGAGTCCCCCCTAATTGCCGACGAGAGCATTGACCTTGTGATCTCCAACTGTGTTTTAAACCTCGTCAAACCCAGCGACAAACAACAACTGTTCCAGGAAATCCACCGGGTTCTGAAAAAAGGGGGCCGCGCCGTCATCTCGGATATCGTCTGTGATGAGCCACCCACCGAAAAAATCCTCAATGATCCAGAGTTATGGAGTGGTTGCATTGCTGGCGCTTTTCTGGAAGCCGAATTTTTGCAAATGTTTGAGGCGGCGGGTTTTTCTAGCGTTGAAATCCTTAATTACGGGGCTGAACCCTGGCAGACCATTGATGGCATCGAATTTCGCTCTATGACCGTCCGGGCCTATAAAGGCGAAAAAGCAATTGGTCGCGAACGGCATCAAGCCGTCATTTACAAAGGCCCCTGGAAACAGATCAAAGATGATACAGGTCGCACCTATTTTCGAGGTGAAAGAATGGCCGTTTGTGATCAAACCTTTCAGCGCCTGACGAATCCCGATGGCCCCTATGCCGGGCAATTTATTCCCGTTGCCCCCTACCAAGCAATTCCCCCGGAAACAGCCGCCCCATTTAACTGTCACCCAGAGGCCCGCCGTAATCCCCAGGAGACCAAGGGCGCAGATTACCAGCTCACCCAACTAACCGAAGAATCCGCCTGTTGTCGCACTGACAGTTGTTGCTAAATTGCTCAAAACTCATCCCTGTTCTGTTATCCCAATTACCATGGTTCAAACCCCAACCCAAACTGCAATCCCAGCTTTTCAGAAAACCTTGGGTCAACCCCTAAGCAAAATCCCCATCAGCACTCTCCAAATTAACCTCGGCAAAAAATGCAACCTCGCCTGCACCCATTGCCACGTTGAGGCCGGCCCGAAGCGTACCGAGGCACTCAGCCCAGAGATTTGTGCCCAATTGATCCAACTAGTTCGCACCTTCCCCCAAATTCAAACGGTGGATCTCACGGGGGGAGCGCCGGAAATGCACGATGGGTTTAGGCAACTGGTGGCTGCAGCACGGGAAACAGGGAAAGATGTGATTGTGCGCTCAAACCTAACCATTTTTTTCGTGCCTGGGTACGAAGATTTACCCACCTATTTTGCGGAAAATCAGGTACGGGTAGTCGCGTCCCTGCCCTGTTATTTAGAAGATAACGTCGATCGCCAACGGGGTGCGGGAGTGTACCAAGATTCCATTGCGGCCCTACAACGATTAAATGCCTTGGGTTATGGTCGAGATCCCGCCCTGGTCTTGGACTTGGTTTACAATCCGCCCGTGCCCCGGAACCAAGACTTTTCCCTCACGCCCAATCAAGCGAACCTAGAGCAGGATTACAAAGCCTATTTAGCACGCCATTTTCAAATTCAGTTTAATCACCTGTTTACGATCACAAATTTACCCATTGGCCGCGTAAAAAATTATCTCCAGGCCCACGCGCTCTATAAACCCTATCTCAGCTTTTTGGCGGCGCACCATAACGGGACGACAGTGCCTAATCTCATGTGTCGTAGTCAGCTTTCTGTGGATTATGAAGGCAATATTTTCGATTGTGATTTTAACCAGATGGAAGCTCTCCCGGCCCGCACTCCCGACGGCCAGCCTGTAACGGTGCGGCACCTCCTAGAGGCAGAATCTTTAGATGTCATTGAAACGGTGGCGACGAAACCCTATTGCTATGGTTGCACAGCAGGAAGTGGCTCGAGTTGTGGTGGTGCTTTGAGCTAAGAGACTATCCACTGAATCATTAGGGGTGACTGGCGAGCGGCTTGCTGGGGTAGACGAGAAAACTTGAAGATTTTCGCGGCTTATTTTTCCGGTTGGTTGCGGGGGCGATACTCCAACCACAGGGGAACAATAATCCAGGCCGCGACGAAGGCAAAAACAAGGAGACCGAATTTCGCCATGAATCGCAACACATCCGCCAGGGGCATGATGCGTCCGAGGAAATAGGGGAGTGTCACCGTCACTGTTCCCCAGGCGATCGCCCCTGCTAAATTGCACAGCAGAAAGATCGGCCAGGCCATCCCCACAATGCCGGCGAAGGGAGCGGCAAAAATCCGAAAAAAGGTGATAAACCGGCCAACAAAAACAGCTTTAGGGGCATTTTCTAAAAACTTTTGTTTAGTTTCGGCGAGCTTTTCGTCACTAATTCTAAAAAAATGGGCCACTTTCTGGAGCAGCGGCAGCCCACCCCACTTTCCCACCAGGTAGCCGATATTATTACCGATGAATGATCCGGCGATCGCCCCACACAAAACCCAGCGGTATTGCAGCTCGCCACTCCCGGCAAAAAAGCCCCCCAGCAGGGTTAACGCTTCTCCGGGGAGGGGGATACCCATATTTTCCAGGCCGATGCCGATAAAAACAGACCAATAGCCATACTCTGTGACGAGGGTTTGCAGGGTTTCTAGGGAAATCAACTCAAGGGTCATGGAGAAAATTTAAGACAATGTTTATATTTTGACACTCCTTTTCGGCGGACGGGGGCCGCCACTGTAACTTTCGGGGTAGGTTATCACCCAAGTTTCTGGGGACTTCTGGCGAAAGCCACCAAATCAGCCCAAAATTTTTTAAGATAATTATTAAGCAATATTACAAATATCCCATCGTGACCCAACTCGCCCCGAAACCGGATCCGACTGATAATCCAGCGATCGCCTCTCAATCGAAGCGGCTACCCTGGCTTGGTTTGGTGGTCGGGATTTTAATCGGGGCGATCGCCACTTATGTAGGGGGGCAATTTTCCAGCTCCCAACCCGAAGAAACCTCATCCGCCCCAACGACAAACCCCAATCAAGCCCCTGGGCGAGCTGTCACGACCTTGACCCTCGAACCCCAGGCGATCGCCAAAACCATGGCGATTGTGGGCACCGTTACCCCCGCTGAGATTGTAGCGGTTACGGCGGCCCGTTCGGGTCTCCAGATTACTAATCTTTTGGTGGATGAAGGGGACAATGTTCAAGCGGGTCAACTGCTGGCCCAACTGGATAATGCCATCCTCCAGGCAGAACTCCGTCAAGCCCAAGCCCAGGTCGCCCAAGCCCAAGCCCGCCTCGCCGAACTCAGAGCCGGAGCCCGCTCCGAAGAACTTGCCCGCGCCCAGGAACAAGTGAACCAAGCCAGGGCCGCCCTCGGTCGGAGTCAAGCGGATCTCAAGCTGAGCGAACAACGCCTACAACGGAACCAAGAATTATTTGAAGCCGGGGCGATCGCCGCCGATACCCTCGATGAGACCCGCACCCGTCGCGATGGTGCCGCCGCCAGTGTCAGTCAAAATCAGGCCACATTACGGGAAGCCGAACAACGCCTGCAAGAATTGCGCCGTGGCCCCCGTCTTGAAACCCTGGCCCAGGCAGAAGCCCAACTACAACAGGCCCAGGCCCAGGTTAGCCTAGTGACCACCCGGTTGCGGGAGACCCAAGTCCGAGCACCACGTTCCGGTAAAATCCTCGAAAAATTCGCTCAACTCGGTGATCTCAGTGCTGCCAGTGAGCCGTTATTTAATCTTTTAGAAGCAGGACAATTAGAACTCGAAGCAAACATTCCCGAAACCCAACTGAATCAGGTCGAAATTGGCCAAACCGTTGAAATTACCAGCGATCGCGATCCCAATCTTCAGCTCACGGGGCAAATCCAAGAGATTGTCCCCACCGTTGACCGACAATCCCGCCAGGCGACCCTAAAAATTAGTTTGCCCCCAGGGACAGACCTCAAGCCAGGGATGTTTTTACGGGGCAATATCCTTCTGGCCCAGGCCCAGGGTTTAGGGGTGCCCACGGAGGCTGTGATTCCCCAGGATGGCGAGCAGGCGACGGTTTTCCGGGTGAATAATGACAACACCGTTACCGCCGTCACTGTCCAACTTGGGGAGCTTTTAGACAATGACCAGATTGAAGTGTTAGGGGGGTTGCAAGCGGGCGATCGCCTGGTGGTAAAAGGAGCCCCCTATCTTAAAGATGGGGACGCCATCGAAATCCAACCCTTCCAATAGGCATTTTTTAGCTAGCGAAAATCAAGGTGGTGAAATCTTAAGTTTTAATGTTTTTTTCTAAAGAAAAATTTTCACTGAAGACGTAATTTTATATTTGTTTAAGAAATGCCAAGGGTTGGGAGAGATTAGCAGCCAAAAAGAGCTTTTCTATGGTCACAACACTGAGCTAGGTAACCCTTTAGGGAAAATTTAACCTGTTTAAAAACAGCCTTTAAAATAATTCTTTCGTCCCGGCAATCCAGACCCCGGCCCTTGAGGTGAGGTAATCCTCACAAATCAGGTCAAGATTTTTTCAAAAAGTGAAAACTTCCTCAACAATCCCCGGCCACTTTTAAAAAGATCTTGTAAGTTGAGAGTAGTGCCCCCACGCACTGTATCAAAACATTAATACCCACTGCTTGGGGGCGATCGCCGCACACAAAAGGAGTAATGACCTATGGCTACCGCAAACCCGATTATTGATATTGAAGACTATGGTCAAAGTATCTGGATGGATAACCTCAGTCGGGATCTAATCACCTCTGGGGAATTGGCACAATTGATCGACAGTCGGGGGATCCATGGGATTACCTCTAATCCAGCAATTTTTGAAAAGGCGATCGCCGGTAACGAAATTTACGACGAGGCGATCAAGCAGGGCATTGCGGCCGGAAAATCCACCCTCGAAATTTACGAATCCATTGTGTTTGAGGACATTGGCAACGCCTGCGATATTTTTGCGGGGGTCTACGAAAAAACCGACGCCCTCGATGGCTATGTGAGCATTGAAGTTCCCCCCAACATTGCCAAAGACACCGAAAGCACGATCAAAGAAGCCCGCCGCTATTTCAAGGAAATTGGTCGTCCCAACGTAATGATCAAAATCCCCGGTACCCCCGAAGGTTTGCCCGCCGTCACCGAGGCGATCGCCGAAGGGATTAACGTCAATGTCACCCTGCTATTTTCTGTACAAGCCTACATCGACACCGCTTGGGCCTACATCGAAGGACTCGAAAAACGCGCCGCTGCCGGGGAAGATATCAGCAACATTGCCTCCGTTGCCAGCTTCTTCCTCAGCCGCATTGACGTCAACATCGACAATCAACTCGATGCCAAAATTAAATCCGGGGTCAGCGAAGATGTCGCCAGCAAGCTGATCGGTCTCAAAGGAAAAGTGGCGATCGCCAACGCAAAAATTGCCTACCAACATTACCTTGAGATTTTCAGTAGCGACCGTTGGCAAGCCCTCGCTGCGAAAGGCGCGAAACCCCAACGACTCCTCTGGGCCAGCACCGGCACCAAAAATCCCGACTATAGCGATGTAATGTATGTCGATGAACTCGTCGGCGCTGACACCGTCAATACCCTGCCCCCCGACACCATCGAAGCCTGTGCCGACCACTGCGATCCCGCCAACCGCATTACTGCCAACGTCGCCCAAGCCAAACAAATCATTGCCGCCCTCGGTGACGCAGATGTGGCGATCGATCTTGACACTGTAATGGCCGAACTCCTCGAAGAAGGGATCGAAAAATTTATCAAGCCCTTCGAATCCCTCATGGACTCCCTCGAAACCAAAGTCAAACAATTGGCCACTGTCTAACCAAACCCACCCCTAAAGTCTCCTCCATAGGGGATTTTAGGGAGATGTCAAAAATCCCTTTCTGATTACCCCATTGCTCCTTCAAACCCAGCCCTATGGTTGCCTTACAAGAAAATCCCCTCAGAGTCGGACTCCGCCAAGAACGCACCCCAGACCCCCTGATCATCGTTATCTTTGGTGCTTCCGGCGATCTCACCCAGCGTAAACTCGTTCCCTCCCTCTACGCCCTCAAAAAAGATAATTTATTGCCACCGGAGATCACTATCGTCGGTGTTGCCCGGCGGGACTGGAGCCACGATTACTTCCGCGAACAAATGCGCCAGGGCATTGAGGAATTTTCCGACGGCATCGGCAGCGAAGACCTCTGGAACAACTTTGCCGAAGGGCTTTTTTATTGTTCCGGCAATATGGACGACCCCGACAGTTACCAGAAACTTAAAACCTTTTTAGACGAACTCGATCAAAAACGAGGTACCAGAGGTAATCGCGTCTTTTACCTTGCGGTCTCTCCGAAGTTTTTCCCGCCTGGCATCAAAAATCTGGGTGCGGCTGGGATGCTCAATGATCCTCTCAAACACCGCCTCGTCATTGAGAAACCTTTTGGCAAAGATCTCAGTTCTGCCCAAGTTTTAAACAATGTCGTTAAAAACGTCTGCCGTGAAGAACAGGTTTACCGTATTGACCACTACCTCGGCAAAGAAACTGTCCAAAACCTGTTGGTCTTTCGGTTTGCCAACGCCATCTTTGAACCCCTCTGGAATCGCCATTACGTCGATCACGTGCAAATTACCGTCGCCGAAACCGTCGGTGTCGAAGATCGTGCAGGTTATTACGAAACCTCCGGCGCCCTGCGGGATATGTTGCAAAATCACCTGATGCAACTGTTTTGTTTAACGGCGATGGAAGCGCCCAATGCTTTAAATGCCGACAGTATTCGCAGCGAAAAAACCAAGGTATTACAGGCTACCCACCTCGCCGATATCCATAATCTTGATAAATCAGCGATTCGAGGACAATACAAAGCAGGTTGGATGAAAGGCAAACCCGTTCCCGGTTACCGGGAAGAATCCGGCGTCAATCCCGAATCAACGACGCCCACCTACGTGGCGATGAAATTTATGGTAGATAATTGGCGCTGGCAAGGGGTGCCTTTCTATCTGCGCACCGGCAAGCGTTTGCCCAAGAAAGTTTCAGAAATTGCAATTCAATTTAAGCAGGTGCCCCTGGCGATCTTCCCATCGGCAGCAAAACAGGCGAATCCCAATACCCTGGCCCTGCGAATTCAACCCAATGAGGGCATTTCCCTACGCTTTGAGGCCAAAATGCCCGGCGCAGATATTAGAACCCGCAGCGTGGATATGGATTTTAGCTATGGAACATCCTTTGCCATGGCCACCCAGGATGCTTACACCCGACTGCTTTTAGATTGTATGGTCGGTGATCAAACTCTCTTTACCCGGGCCGATGAGGTGGAGGAGGCTTGGCGTGTGGTGACACCAGCTCTAGCGGCGTGGGATGGGCCAGCGGATCCTAGCAATGTGCCCCAATATGAGGCGGGGACTTGGGAACCGACAGAAGCGGAATTTTTGATTAATCGGGATGGTCGCCGTTGGCGTCGGTTGTAGAGGCGAATTTCCAATTTTAGGGAACAAATATCGGCTCTCAGTGTTTGTTTATTTTTGATTTCTTAATTCTTTTCGCACGCAAATTTCGCAAAAAACTCTCTAAGCAATCTCTGGAAAAATTATGACTATTTCAGCACCCCTTGTTTCTTTGCAAGCTCCGAAGGATGTCTCGATTGAGGAGATTGAAGCGGAACTGGCACAACTCTGGCAAAATTACCGCTCCGATGAGGGCATGAGTGCCACCCGGGCCACCACCTTTAGTTTTTTGGTCTATGAGCCGGACGATTCCCAAGCATTGTTGGCAAGTTTAGGATTTTATTCGGGGCCAATCGATGGGATCGCTGGTTCGCGCACGGTGGCAGCAATCCGGGCTGCTCAAAAAGCCTATGGTTTTGAGGAAACCGGTAAGATTTCACCGGAATTACTCGCGAAGCTCCGGGAAATGTGGGAGTGCCAGAGTCAGGATCAAGGCTGCCAACCGTTGACCTATTCGGCCGATCTGAGTAGTTCTGGGGTGGCCGATGCGATCGCCGCTGCGAATCCCTGTCGAATCATTACCCTTTGTCCCACCACCGGTGAAGATGAAGGCGTTTCCGCCCAGGTCTCGGCCTATTGTCCGATTAATAAACGGGGCGGTAGCACCCTTGTTTGTTGCGAGTACATTACCCTGAGTGGCACAGCGGCAGCCCTAGAGCGCATTGGGGGCCTAATTACAGCTTTGATGGTGCGGGATTTGCCAAAATTCATCTGGTGGAAGGCAGTGCCAGATAGCAACTATGGCCTTTTTCAACGGTTGATGGCCGAAGCAGATACCCTCATCCTCGATTCCAGTGGCTTCCGGGATGCCGAAGCAGATCTCAAGGTTGTGTGCGAACTGTTGCAACAGGGCACCAACACCGCCGATCTCAATTGGAGTCGCTTAGCAGCTTGGCAAGAGTTAACCGCCGCTGCCTTTGACCCCCCAGAACGACGGGAAGCCATCTGGGATGTAGACCATGTGACCCTCAACTACGAAAAAGGGAATGCCACCCAAGCGATTTTGTTTTTAGGCTGGCTCGCCAGTCGCCTCGGCTGGCATCCGACGGACATCGAACGGGAATCAGGGGATTATGAGATTCACCGCATTCGTTTTGGCGATCGCCACAAAAAAGCAATTACGGCTGAACTAGTAGGTCTACCCATGGCCGATGTGGGGGATATCGTCGGCGATCTCGTGAGCCTCAAACTCACCTCCAATAACCTTGATGCCGATTGTTGCACCGTGATTTGTTCAGAAACCTCTGGCTGTATGCACATGGAGTCGGGTGGTGGTGCGCAATCCTGCCGCATTGAACAGGTCACCCCCTTGGCCGATCAAGCAACCGAGCATCTCCTGGGGCAACAGCTCCAACGCTGGGGCAAAGATGTTCTCTACACCGAAACCATGGAACAGGTGCGTCAAATCCTCGCCCTTTAACCCTTTAAATTTCATTTTCAGTGGCTGAGGCGAACCTGAAACCGATCCGCCTGGGTGAGTTGAATTTTATCCGCTTGCATGAGTTGTTTGAGGAGGCGATTGACCGTTACCTGAGTGGCCCCCAGAACCTCAGACAATTGCTTGCTGGTGAGGGGAAATGGAATCATCATTCCTTCCGGGGAAGGGTTGCCGTGGGTCCGCCCCAACATTTCTAGGTATAGCCACAGCCGATCAATAGTTTTACGTTGGCACAGGAGGGTCTGCTCTAGGCGCTGGTGTTGCTGCTGGTGCCGGAGCGCTTGTAATACGTTGTTTTTTAGGGTGGGCCACTGGTCGAGATCTTCCCAGTAGAGCCAAAAGACTTCTGTTTGATCTACCTGGGCGATCGCCTGGAACGAGATCATCGGACTGCGGTAGATATCAATGGGTTGATCGGCCCCAATAAACGCCAAAATTACCGGCTGTCCATCTAGGGAAAGGGAAGGCTGGAAATGCCGCAGACGACTTTCAAGGCGCACAAATCCTTTCGTGACAAAGTAGAGCAAACCGGGTCGGGTAGGAATGGTTTCTTCCTGGAAAAACGTCCGACTCCGACAGTGGGCGATCGCCCATTCTTGCAAAAACTCTGTGATTAAAGGCGAGTGGGGCTTAATTTCGTCAAGGGCAAAGAACTGAGACATTACTTAATAGATACACAAAAATACGCAAAAAAAGAGTGAATATGAGTGAGCTGATCTTGGGTCGGTTTTAGGGGCCATTAATACGGGCAAAAGCTGCGGAAAGCTCTATCATCCTAAAAGATCCCCCTAGTCCAGGCAAGCTGCAATGGCGTCCATTTCAGTCATAACCCAGGATGGCAATTTAACCAACGATCTTCGCGTACACCTCGCCCAGGCGGGAGATCTTGCCAAAGCCAGTGAAATTCCGCTCCAGCTCTGTTTCCAACGGCAAGGCATCGGTTTTCGGTCGGCGATCGCCTTAAAATTGGCCGCCCACAGCCACCAGTCTCCCCAGACCATTGCCCAGGCATATCTCGCTCAGCTCACTACTCCAACGCCGCAATCAAATTTAAAACACCGAACTGCAACGACGGTATTCACCTATGAGGCGATCGCCACCCCCCAGGGTTGGTTAGAATTTTTTTTGATGCCGACGGAGATCGGCCGCTGGCTAGATCAAATATTACAGCGAGAAAATCTGATTTTCCCTCAGTTGCCCTCAGATCTTTTATTCTCTTGTCATTACCTACAGCAACGCTTCCAAGACCTCAGTCGCCTCGCCACTGACTACACCACTGATACGCCCCAATGGAATTTTGAAAAAACTCTTTTGCCCGCCTGGGAGCAAGCTCTCCTAGAGGCGATCGCCCGTTGTGTCCTAGGGAGTTTCCATCGCTCACCCAAACCCCATCTTTTTGCCACCCTCGAACAAACTCTCTGGGAAGTACAGCGCCGTTGCCCTCTATTTTATTTTCTCCGTGAAAATTCCACCCAAGGCCGTCATTATTGGCAGTGGTTTACCTATCTCGCCCAATTTTTAGCCCGCTATCTTCCACAATTAGAAAATTAATTCACAAGACTCAAAGGCAGTGGGACGTTAGCTTTCACGCTTTTTTTGATTGGTCTATTTAAAATTTTCGACACAAAACTTGAAAAAAACATGGCAGTTTGAGAAAAGATGGTCTACACTTACAGGTGTGTGAGGAGCGAACCAGAAAGAAGACCGAGACGAAACACGGAAAGTCGCCGGTCTTTTTTCTGTGCCCAACACAAAAATATCCCAGGGTTACATCGCTACGAACAATCACCCCAGGATTCACAACAGTCTTTAGTTTTCTTAAATCAATACACCCCAGCGGCTAGTTGCAACAGGGTTCAGTCTTGGCGGTTTTGGAGGCTCTTTGGATCGAGGGCATCCCGTAGCCCGTCACCGAGCAGGTTAAAGGCCAGCACCGTCACGATAATCAAAATTGCGGGTGACCACACCAGCCAGGGTTGCAAGACCAAAATAGACGCATTGGTACTCAAAGAGAGCAGATTGCCCCAACTGGGGTCGGGCTGTTGAATGCCGAGGCCAATCAAGCTCAATACCGATTCGGCAATGATAAATCCTGGTACGGCGAGGGTTGCGGAGATAATCGCATAGCTCGCCGTTTGGGGCAGGATATGTTTGGTGATGATGTAGAGCGATCGCCCCCCCGTTGCTTGGGCCGCCTGGACAAATTCTTGGTTTTTAATCGAGAGCACTTGACCCCGGATCACCCGCGCCAGGCCAGACCAGCTAATGAACGAGGTAATCAATACGATCAAGAGGAATCGCTGGGCACTGGTTAAACTCGCGGGCAGAATTGCCGCCAGGGAAACGAGGAGATAAATCCCCGGAATGGTCATCAACACTTCCACAAAGCGCATCAAGACCGCATCGATCCAGCCGCCAAAATAGCCGGAAATGCCACCGATGAGCATCCCCAAGGGAAAGGAAATGACAATCCCCACCAGGCCAATGAACAGGCTAATGCGGCCCCCATGGAGTAAGCGACTGAATTGATCGCGCCCCTGTTCGTCGGTGCCGAGGAGATTAAAGCGGGCCTCGCCGACCACTCCAAATAAATGGCGATCGCCCCGGATGCCCGGAAAGATAATTTTTTCCTCGAAGGTCGGGGGCACGGGCAATTTGATCTGGAACAGTTGGTAAGGATCACCTTTCACAAAGAGGCGCAGCGGTTGGGGGTTATCGGTATCGACAATCAGTTGGCGATCGCCCGTGTCGAGATCCGTCGGCCCCTGGCTGGTGGGATAAACATGGGGGGTGCCATTGCGCCAGTGGATCGCTGTGGGCGGCATTAAAGAACCATCTGCCTGGGACACATAGGGGTCATAGGGGGCAAAAAAGTCAGCACCAATGACGAGGACATAAAAGGTGATCAGGATAATTGCGCCCAAACGCGCCAGGGTATTATTTCGAAGTTTGCGCCACCAATCCATAGTTACTGCCAGGGTTGCCAAAAATAATTGTGTCCCCTCATTCTAATGCCTGCAGATACTCGATCGCGGCGGCAAGCTGGGAGTCATAGCCCTCGGCAAAGTCCATAAACCAGAGCCCTTCATTGGAGAGGGGATCCAGTTGCTTGAGCCAAGTTTCGGCTTTGGTACGCCAATATTTAGCCTGGGCCTGTTTTTGCTTTTCGGCGGCGGCGATCGCCTTGAGGTCTGTTTCCGGGAGGGGCTGCTGGGCTTGCTTTTGCTGTTCGGCGATTAGTTGGTTAATGTCTTGGTACAGACGGTGATTTTTTTCACAATCTTTGAGTTTGTTGGCGGTCGTTTCCTGTTCGAGGGCTTGCAACATGGACGAAAGGCGATCGCCCTGGGATGACTTTTCTCCAGTCGGCTGCGGGCGGGCTTGGTATTCCTGCTGGAGGGCCGCTAGGGTTTGATCCAGGCCATTGTCCGGTGGCTGTGGTGCTGCCGCGCGATGTTGATTTTCTAAATCCCGTAGCAAATCATCAAGGGAAGCCATCGTTCAATCCATTGCCGAAGAAATCTCACCTTAATTATAAAAAGATCTTTCCCCTTCTTTAATCCGGCGCAAACTGACACCGCAAACGCACCGCCTGGGCTAACAACCGTCGATAATCCTGGTTATCAATAACGTAGGAACCAAATCGCTCTAGGTGCGGATTTTGCAACTGGGCATCAAACAGAATAAAGCCTTGCCGCCGCAGATGTTCGACTAAAAGAACCATTGCCACCTTTGAACCATTGGGAATTTGAAAAAACATCGACTCCCCGATAAATGCCCCACCAATGGCGATGCCTAAAATCCCCCCAGCTAATTGATCCCCCCGCCAGGTTTCAAAACTGTGGGCCCACCCAGCCCGGTGCAACGCCCGATAAATGTCTAGTAATTCCGGCGAAATCCAGGTCACATCCCGGTTGGCACAGCCGGCACACACCGCCTCAAAGGCTTGGTTAATTTTGGGGGTAAAAATCTGTTGATTGAGCGATCGCCTCAGGGATTTGGGATAACGAAACCGACTATCTAGGGGAATCAAAGTCCGTTGCCGACTCGAATACCAACCCAAATGCTGTTGCTCATCCGCCATCAGAAAATAGCCCTGGGAATATCCTTCTAAAATTGCTGGCAGATTAAAACGGCTGATCATACATTGCCCACGACGGAATTTTTCAACTGTACCAGGCGATCGCCCTGACATTTAGGTCTTGAGGCGATAACCAATGCCCCGCACCGTCTCGATGAGATCACTGCCCAACTTTTTACGGAGATAGCCAATGTACACATCGACGATATTCGAGCCTGGATCGTAATCATAGCCCCACACCTGATCCAAGAGCTGTTGACGGCTGAGGACTTGGTTGGGATGACGGAGCAACGTTTCTAACAGGATAAATTCACGGGTGGGCAACTCTAACCAAACATCCCCTTGCCTGACCCGCCGCGCCTTGAGATCTAGCTCCAACGTCTGGGTTTTCAGACACATCGGCTCTGGGGTCGCCCTTGGGGTAAAGGTGCGTAACCGCGCTTGGACACGGGCCAGGAGTTCTTTAAAACTAAACGGTTTACCCAAGTAATCGTCGGCACCAAGGTTTAAGCCAGTTACTTTGTCGTCGAGGTCATCGCGGGCCGTGAGGATAATAATTGGGGCCGTGACCCCCTGACCGCGCAGATCATGGAGCACCTCTAAACCATCGGCATCGGGCAAGCCTAAATCTAAGATCAACAGGGCAAAGGGATATTGCAAGGCCCAGTCTAGGGCTTCTTTGGCGGTGCTGGCGATGGTCACCGTAAAGCCTTCGCTTTTAAACCCCTTTTCAAGGAAGGAAGCGATTCTAGGTTCGTCTTCGATAATCAGAATCTGGGTCATAGGGAATCGTCAGGGTAAATGTACTGCCTTTGTTTAACTCGCTTTCGACGGTAATGCTGCCGCCATGGGCGATCGCCACCTGCTTAACGATGGCTAACCCCAGGCCTGAGCCTTCTGTGCCCCGTACTTGGCGGCCCCGGGCAAACCGTTCAAAAATCCGTGTTTGGTCAGCGGCGGCAATTCCCTGCCCACTATCTTGTAACCAAAATTGTAAATTTTTCCCGGTGCGAGTGACCCCTAGGCAAATTTCGTCATGGGGTTGGGTGTGTTGAACGGCGTTTTGGGCGAGATTAATTAGCGCTTGGGTTAACCGTTGGCGATCGCCCCAGAGAATACCCGTCACCATTCCCTGCCGTTGCCATTGGCGAGGACTAGACGTTAAAGCCGTAATTTTCGTGTAAAGCTCTTCTAAAAATGACTCTATATCAATCGGCTCATAGTGCAAAAAATTAGGCCGCTCCAACTTCGCCAACAGGATCAACTCTTGCACCAAGCGGCCCATGCGATCCAGTTCATCTAAAACTAATTCCACCGTTTTTTGTTCTTCGAGGGGCAGTTGGGCGATCGCCATCAATTCCAAATGACCCCGAATAATCGTGATCGGCGTACGCAGTTCATGGCCCACATCATTAAGAAACTGCCGCTGATTTTCAAAGGCCGTTTCCAGTCGGTCTAGCATCGAGTTAAAAGCCTGGGCTAAATTGGCCAATTCCCCCTGGGTGGTGATGGGAATCCGTCGCGTCAGGTTGGATTCATTAATGCTTGTTGCCGTTTTCAAAATTAAAGTTAGGGGTGCTAAAACCCGCCCTGCAATCACGGCACTCACCGCAATGGACAAACAAAAAACCCCGATCAACGTCGCAAAAACAATTTTTAAAGACGTGAGAGTTTCATTGTGTTCCCCCGCCACAGCATGGACAGCAATAAAGCGCCCCAGAATATCCCCTGCCTCATTTTCGATGGGGAGCGCCACATACAAAATGTCCCCCGTTTCCGAATTGGGACGCGGATCAACTCCCTCTTCCCAGCGGTTTACCTGGGCCAAGCGTTGCAAAAGAGAAGAATCTGCCTGGAGGGTCGGCGGTAGTGCTTCGGGGCTAGAGCGATAAAATTCCTCGGCAATCACGCCAACGATAAAAGTGTCGTCCTCCGGTACCCGACGGGCCAGATACAGATTAAACAAAGAAATCAGATCCGCCGGAGTAGAGAGGGGCAAAATCTCGGTTTCTCGGAGGGCAAGCCGTTGTTTTACTTGGGGGTCATTGTTAAGCAACCCCTCAAACAAATAGACATCTTCCTTGAGATCATTTCTGACCCGCTGGTTAATGTTGCTAAATACCAAGTGCAACATCAGGGGAAAGGAAATGGCCAGGAACCCCGATAACAGCAGTAAATACCAGAAAAAAACGCGACCCCGAACCGAGAGAAAATGGATTCGCAGCAGTTTAAGCCATTGTTTGGGGGAAAAGACGACCATTAACGCTGGAAGAGGGAGCGTTGGGGTAGGGGGCGTTCAATAATACCGGCCACTTGGGTTGCGGCATTGAGATTAAGACTCAGGGCTTGTTTTGCCCAAATATTACCTTGAATCACTGCGCCGTTGGCAATGAGGGTGCCTCTGGGTTGGACGACGACATCACCTCGTACGGTGGTTTGCCGGAGAATGCAGGTGGCTCCGGAAGGGACTTCGAGATCCCCAATGGCGATCGCCCCTAAACTTCCCTTGCATTGGGTCGCCTGGGCGAGTACGGGGAAGAGTCCGAAAACCCCCATGGCAAAGGCCACGCCCAGTCCCAATCGGCAAAACGGGGATTGTAAATAATGCTGATACTGACCCATGGGAAAATAGCCAATTTTTAAAGGATAGGGATTGTCGGGCAGATTGCTTCAATTCTAAGGATGACCGAGAGCAATGAAACAACATTGAAAATTCCATGAGAAGTTTCTCATCTAACCTGTTGTAGTTGTTCGGCAAGGCGATCGCCACAGAGTTCGATCAGGGTGGGAATATTCGGGCGACGCTCTGGAATACGCCAACTAATGGCAATATGCCGTAGGAGAGTGAGGTTAGCGTAGATATCAATAGCTTGACTCAGATGGGAGCTTTCTGAGGACTGTTTTGACAAAAAAGCCGTCTTTAAATCCTGTTCCTGACTAACCATGGCACCGGGATCACCCAAAGTGCGGAGGCTCTGTTCGGTCATGTGGGCGATAAAATTCCCCAGATCAACGGCGGGATCCCCCTGGCAATAGAGGTCGAGATCCACCAACCAGAGGCGATCGCCTTCTACCAAAATTTGATCAGGGTAAAAATCCCGGTGAATTGTTGTCAAAGGACGGGAATGCTGTTCTAAGATTTGTCCTAGCCGTTCACTCTGGGCGATGAAATGTTGAATTTTTCCCTGCCATTGGGGTTGCTGTTGGGCAAAATCCCGGAGGCGATCGCCAAGAATCTGTAATTCATCAGCAATGGTATGGGTCTTTGGGGTGGGTACGGAATAGGTGTGGAGTTTGTGGGCAAGGGCAGCAATTTTTTCGGGTAAATCTGGCTGGGTGATCAATAAATCGGTTGCGGGTTGACCAGGCACCCAGCGTTGCAGCCACATCCGCCAGGGTTCAACAATACCGAGAGGTTCCGGCACCGATAAGCCATCTTCACTATCCCCGTGGAAGCCGTTTTCCCATAACGCTCGCTGGTAGCCATAACTTTTGTAATCTGTTCCCTTGGCGCGAATTTTGCCGAGAATAATCTGTTCCCCTGCGTCGGTTTCCAGATAATAAGCAATCAAGGCCCGGCGTCCGATTTTATGGCGTAGCAGTTCGGCCTTGATCACCCTCCGCACAGTGGGAAAAATGGTAATGAAATGCGGCTGGGCTAACTGGAGGTCGAGGGCAAACGGTAGCCAGGGCATTTTGGGATCAGGGTAAATTTCTGCCATGGTTAACGCCCCAAGGATTGAGTGACGGTTGCGAGGGTTTGCCGTTGGAAAAGGTCAGCATAGACGCCCTGGCGAGCCAGTAATTCGGCGTGGGTGCCCTGTTCCTGGATTTGCCCTTGGTCGAGGTAGAGGATTTGGTCGGCGGCGATCGCCAACTGGAGATTGTGGGTCACCAGAAATGTGGTGCGATTTTCCGCTAACCGTTCTAGGGCTTCAAAAACTAACTGTTCATTGACTTTATCCAAGCCACTGGTGGGTTCATCTAGGATCAAAATCGGGGTTTGTCGCATCGCGGCCCTGGCGATCGCCAACCGTTGCCGTTGTCCACCAGAAAGGGTCGTCCCCCGTTCCCCCACCACCGTGTCGTAGCCCTGGGGCAGTTGCAAGATAAAGTCATGGGCATTGGCTAAACGGGCCGCCGCTTCGATCTTGGCCATCGTTGCGTTCTCGATGCCATAGGCGATATTTTCCCGGATCGTTGCCGCAAACAGTAAACTCTCCTGCAGCACCACCGCCATTTGGTTCCGGAGGCTCGTCAGTTGATAATCCCGCAGATCCTGATCATCAATCAGAATTTTCCCCGCTGTTGGGTCATAGAGGCGCAACAACAAGCTGAGAAGCGTCGATTTTCCACTGCCGGAAGCGCCAACGAGGGCAATTTTTTCGCCGGGTTGCACCGTTAAATTTAGCCCTTTAAGAATTCCTTGGTCGGGATGATAGCCAAAGGAGACATCTTTAAATTCAATCACCCCCCGGAGAGATGGCGCGGCGATCGCCCCTGGTTTGTCCTGAATATCCGGGGTTTCCGCCAAAATATTTAAAATCCTTTCCCCTGATGCCGCCGCCTTTGCCAGACGCCCAGTATATTTCGCAAAATTCTGCACGGGTTTGTAAGCATTGCGCAGATAGGTTAAAAACACCAAAACTGTTCCTGGCGTGAGGGCATCTTCGATCACGAGATGCGCCCCGTAGCCCATCACCAAGGCCGTACTTAGGGCAATCAGCACATCCACCACCCGCTCCAGGTTTGCGGCCAATCGTTTGGTTTCAATACTCTTCTGGAGGCTCTGTTGGTTTTGATGGCTAAAGAGATCCGCAAAGGCCTGCTCTAGGGAAAGGGCTTGCACCAGTTTAATCGCGGCGAGGGATTCGGCGGCGGTGGCAGCGACGGCCCCTTCCCGGTGGCGTTGGGTGAGGGAAGCACGGCGAATTTTGGCACTTAAACGGCTGGCAGCAAACCAAAACAGCGGAAAAGTCACGAGGGATAAGAGGGTGAGTTTCAAATCAAGCCAGGCCATTACCCCAAGCATTCCCCCCAGGGTTAAAAGACTAACCACCAGGGGCAACGCCGCCGTGAGCAAAATTTCCTGGAGACGGTTTGCATCGCTACTGACGCGGATAATTAGATCGCCGCTGCGGGCTTGGTAGTGGTAGCGCAGGGAAAGCCGTTGCAGATGGCCATAGAGTTGATCCCGCACCTGGGCCATGACGCGACTACCGACGATCGCCAAACTGACGGTATTCCAATAGGTGGCGATCGCCCGACTGACGGCAATCACAATGACTCCAGCCGCAATTAAAACTAATAGCCAGGCGGGATCGAGATTTGTAAAACCAAGAAAAGCCAGGGTCGGTTGAGTTTGAGCGGGAATCAGCACCCCATCAATGAGCAGCTTGAGGGGCCAGGGTTCCAATAGCCGCAACCCCACATCCGCCAGTAAAGTCACCATCGCCACTAGCAAGAGTCGCCACTGGGCACGAATTTGGGGCCAAAAGGTGGTGATTACAGCCCAGAGGCCAGGGACAGCTTGGGTCATGGGGGAGGCACGGTGCATATTTTTCTAACTTTTAACCTCAACGTTAAAAAACGAGGCTTGGGCGATCGCCAAAATTTGGGCGGCAATGTGATCCCAGGTATGGTGTTTAAGCACGAAACCACGGGCAGCCAGACCTAACTGTTCCCGGTACTGGGGCGATCGCCAAAGGTGTTCGAGAGTCTGGGCGAGGGCGGCGACTTCCCCCGGTGGGCATAAAATGCCCGTCACACCATCGTCAACAATGTCCGGCAGTTGACCAATGTGACTCGCCACCACAGGCAGCCCCGCCGCCATGTATTCCACCACCTTGAGGGGGGAAAAATAAAAATCCTCACTGGCGGGATAGGGGGCCACCGCTATGCTCATTTGCCCTAACCAATGGGGGACTGCCTCTGGGGACACTGCCCCTGTCCATTGCACCTGGGCCGTTAACTGGTGCCGGGCGATCGCCGCTTCAAGATCCTGCCGTTGGGGGCCATCGCCGACGATCAACAAGCGCGCTTCCGGGACAGTTTGTCGCAGTTGAGCAAAGGCTTCAATGAGGCAATCTAGGCCATGCCAAGGCTTGAGGGAACCCACAAAACCCACCGTAAACGGCTTTGCGGCGGACGGTTTGAAAACCTCCGAAAATCGGTCTGGATTCACCCCATTGGGCAGCACAAAAAGGCGATCGCCCGGCACCCATTGCTGTAAATAGGCCTTCACCCCCTCGGACACGGCGATTAAAGCTGTTGCTTTCCCAAAGGCTGTCGCTGCGACCTGCAACGCTAAATCCCGGTCAATTAAACCCCGGTGGGTGGCCTGTTCTTCAATTAGGGGCGCATTCACTTCTAAAATGCCGGGAATCTGCCAGTTTCGCGCAGAGGTCATCCCCGCCTGGCTCCAGAGGGAATAACGTTCATAGACGAGATTGTAGGGGGCCGCCTGGGTTAATAAATTTTGCAACGTCTGATTTTGTTGAAAGAGTCCCTGCTCACGGCTTGCCAGATCTCCTTTGGGAACTTTGGGCAAGCAGTAAACGGGTAAATCGGCCAAGTCTGCAGGCGGTTCACCTCCAAGCCTCGCGGCAAATAGCGTTACCGTTGCCCCCTGGTTCTGAAAGGCACGGATCATCTCTTGCACATGGATCGAGGCCCCTTTACAGCCAAAGACCGGAATGCCTGGATCGGCGCAGACATAGGCAATTTTCATCGTTGGGCCTCCCCTTGGTGGAACAGTTGGCGGAGTTGGGCTGCATTGCGCTGGAGATTAAAGGCTTGTTCTAAACGCTGGCGGGCAGCCCGGGCGAAGTGGTGCCGTAAATCTGCTTGGTTTAAAAGAATTTGGAGGGCTTTGGCGAGTTGTTCTGGATCATTTTGGGCCACCAGCAACCCTGTCTCCTGGTGCTGAATAATTTCCGGAACCCCTGTCACATCCGTCGCCACACAGGGAGCCCCCAAGGCGATCGCCTCTAACAAAACTGTAGGTAAACCGTCCCGATTGCCATCTTTCCCAATGACATAGGGAGCGGCGAAAACTGTCGCCTGTTTTAGGAGTTGAAATACTTCTCCCTGGGGTTTGGGGCCAATGATTTCCACCCAAGGCTCTAGCTGGTGTTGGGCAATTTGCGATCGCAATGTCGTTTCTAGGGGGCCACTCCCCACGATTTGACAGTGAAACTCGCAACCCCAACGGCGCAGCAGATCGCAGGCACTGATCAAATAAGTCAATCCTTTCTTTTCCACGAGGCGCGACACCGACAAAATTGACGGTGGCTGTGGATTTTCTAAAGGAGGTTGGTAGGGAAGTTCCGTTAAATCCATGCCGTTGTAAATGCGTTTGACCTTAGTTGCAACTTCCCCATACTGCTGTTGTAAATAGGCACGGTTATAGTCGCTGACAGTCACCACAGCGCAGGCATCTTGGAGTTTGCGGTCGAAATCGGCTGGATCAACGCTCTCGTGGAAAATATCTTTTGCGTGGGCCGTAAAACTGTAGGGTACTTCCGCAAAGTGGGCGGCTAACCGGGTAACACTGGTGGCGACGCTAGCAAAATGGGCATGGAGATGGGTGATCCCCTGGTGGCGGACGGCTTGGGCGAGCCAGAGGGCTTGATACAGAACACTGGAACGTTCTCCGGCGGCGTAGGCTAATTTTTTCCAGAGGTCAGGGATCAGGGTGGCGGTAGCTTGGATTTCTGCCCAGAGGTAACTGGCTGCGGTGGGATTTTGCCCCAATAAATCGGGGTGCGATCGCCCTTGGCTAGGTTTTTGAATGTAGGTGACGGGGGCTTTGACCCTGGCAATTTTGTCTTGGAAATGACTATCCACCGGGGGCCGCAGGGCAAAAATTTTGATGTCTAAACCCGCTGCTTCGTGGGCGAGAATTTCATTGACGATAAAGGTTTCTGAATAGCGGGGATAGCGTTTAACAACGTAGGCAATGGCCATGGCACATTGAACAAATAATGGAAATAAGGTGATGGACTAGGAAGCTTGGGCAGTAAAACCGCTAGAAGTCTTGAGCATCTGAGCTAAAAGGAGGGGCAATTGTTCGGTGGCCTGGAGATTAAGACCAGCACTGCACTTGGGGGATTTTGGATCACAACGGAGCCAAGCCACTAGATTCTGAGGATTAACCTGGTGGGGATGGAGCACGTCCACCAGACCCAATTGTTTTAAACGGGTCGCCCGCAGCCATTGTTCCTGGCGGGGTTTTATACGGGGAATAATCAAAGCGGGTTTCTGGAAGGAAAGAATTTCACAGGCGGTATTGTAGCCGCCCATGGCAATCACCCGTTCGGCGGCGGCCATGAGAATCGTCGGTTCGGGACAGTAGGGAAGGATCGTCAGGTGGGGATTATGTTGGGCGATCGCCCCTAGGGTTTGGCGCACGGACTCCGGCATAAAAGGCCCCGTGAGTAGCACCCCCGGATTCTCGGCGGTGAAGGGAATTTGGGCAAAGGCGATCGCCAGGGTCTCCCCATCTTGGCCGCCACCCACCGCACCGAGGACGAACCGGGCTGGTAAATCCCATGCTTTTAAGGTTTCTTGCCAGGGTTGCCCTAAATACTGGAGGCGATCGCATTGATTGAAATAACCGAGGGGCAGCATTTTTGCGACCACCTCTGGGGAAAAATCATATTCCCGCCGCAGATCGTAAACCTGGGGATCGCCGTAAATCCACACCGCATCATAGTAGCGACGAATGGCCGTTTCGTTGTCCGCCCGTTGCCAATCCCGCCGCACCGCTGCCGGGTCGTCCAACACATCCCTTAGCCCCAAAACACAGCGCATCTCAGGCTGCTTCCGGATGTATTCCAGGCTGAGGTCTAGTTCCCGTTCCGCCCCCCTGGGGACATTATCGACGATGAAAACATCCAGTTGAAATTGTTGAACGGCTTTTAAAATTAGCTGTGATCGCAACCCAATGATGTCCCGTAAAGGCAAAGCTAAATGACGCGCCCGATAGGAACCATCCCGGCTTTTTTTCAAGGCTGGCAAACTTAAACAATCAATCCCCGCAGTAGCAAGCCCTTCATTGCCATCGCCCATGCCACTAATGAGCAAAATATCCAGGGGCAAGGCTGATCGTTGTAGGGTCTGCGCAATCAACACATTACGCCGTTTGTGACCCAAGCCCATGGTGTCGTGGGAATATAGCACGATGCGGTGGCGAGGAGCTGGCGGCCTAGATCGGGGGGCTCGTTTCCCAGAAACAGAGGTTGGGCTAGAGATCCCCTGGGGCGATCGCCATTGAACATTCCGTTGTCGTTGGGCGGGTTCCATGGGCAAAGACCTCTCCTTTGGGATCTGACCTCGACACTGATCGCCAGATTCTTGACGATTATGGATATCTTGACCCGCTTGCCTAAACCCCTGGTGAAGATTCCATGAGAAAACCTTCATGGAAAAAGCCTAGATAATAAAGTTTCTCTATGGCTTATTTGCACTGAGGATTACGGCAGCTTGGGGAAATGTAAGGCTAAAGACCGCTGAAAAATTCAAACATCAGTAGATAATAAATCCAGGGTGAGCGTCAAAAATTTAGACAAACTGCATCAGTAAAATTTTGTGGCCACTACTTATCCCCAGCAACCTGACCTAATCGTTCCAGAATGCTTCAGTCTCTAACTTTTCTAGTTTTCCCTCACGGGAGGTTTGTTCCATGTTTCTGAAAAAAGTTTCTCTGACGGTCTTGTCTTCTCTCCTCCTGCTCGCGGGTGCCTCGATACCCGTAAAAGCCCAGGTCTATGTCAATGGCGAATATATCCAGGGCGAAGATTTGATGATCCTTGAGTATCTGGCTGGTGGCTCGATTCCTGCGGGGAGTTACTGGCTGGATTACTACACTGGTGCGTGGGGCTATGCAGGCGATTACACAGTACAAGGCTACCTTGGCGCTGGCAGTAATAATTACGACGGCAGCTATGGGAATGATTCTAGCGGCTATGATTCCTACTACAGCACTGGTGGGGCTGGGGGCTACGGTTCCTATGTCTCCGATGGTGACTGCGCCTATTTCTCATCGGGAGATATCTCCATTTCTACCTGCTAAAGATCAAGAGGGCGATCGCCACAGCGATGAGCATGAACTAAACCGTTTTCCTTAGTGGCGATCTACTTACTCTTTGCCAGGGCCTCTTTATCCTCGGCAATAACCATTTCTTCGTCTCAAAGTACAGCTTTATGGTTACTAATCACTCTTATATCTTTCCTGCTGGCAATAGTCTAGCATTTTGGGAAATTCCAAAAGATTCTGGATTGATTAATTTTTTTGCTGCTTATCCAGTCTATCCTGTACGTCCTCCCAACGTCGAAAAAGACTCTAATTGGGATACTTCCACAGATATTTCTGTAATAGTTCTCCTTCTTGGTTTGATTATTACTTGTGTTTTAGTCCTTTGCTTTAACCAACCAAATGGACGTTGAGATTTCAATCTCAACAATCTTCTAGATTGACTAGGTATAGGCGAAAGGTTGGGGTTTGCGTGAAAAAACCTCAGCCCAAGGCCAATTTTCCTAGGTAATTCTTTAATTCTTTGAATTCTCGTGGGCGATCGCTAAACCGACGAGATTTTTATGCTGGCAATAGGCCCAGCTTCTTGGCCAACCACCGACAGTTTTTCCTCTATTGCCGAAGGTGTCATAATCAATCTCTACTAAAAAAGTTGGCACCGAAACCATGCCCAAGATCGTTACAAAAAAAAGTAAAAAATAACTTTTCTTATTTAGCTTCCCCTAGGATTTCAACGAAATTTAAACCTTCACTGATTTTTATCATTTTCTACGGCAGAACAATCCAAGACAGTAAAAAAATTCTCTAAAATTAGAAGTGTAAATATTCCCTTGATTTTCCGGATCAGGCCAATCAAATTCTATTTTTTCTTATAACTTTTAGCAAGCATTTTGTTGTTAAAGTCAACCAAGTATCAGGCTCAAAAAATAGCCAACATCAATCACTTTTTCCACTGCCTCGACTCACAAAACAGATCATCACCTACGATTTCCACCCAGTCACCAGCAAAACATTAGAATTTTGAGATTATGGCTACTAACACAATTGCCACCCTCGATGCGAATGAAGCCGTCGCCAAAGTTGCCTACAAACTAAACGAAGTCATTGCCATTTATCCCATCACCCCCGCTTCACCGATGGGTGAATGGGCCGATGCCTGGGCCTCCCAAGGACAGCCAAATCTCTGGGGAACCGTGCCCAGCATCATCGAAATGCAGAGTGAAGGAGGAGCCGCCGGAGCCGTCCACGGCGCACTGCAAACGGGTTCTTTAACGACAACCTTCACCGCTTCCCAAGGGCTACTATTAATGATCCCCAACCTCTACAAAATTGCAGGGGAACTCACCTCAGCGGTGATCCATGTTGCCGCCCGTTCTGTTGCTGCCCAAGCCCTCTCCATTTTTGGCGATCACTCCGATGTGATGGCTGTGCGGGGGACGGGATTTGCTTTGCTATCCTCCGCCTCGGTGCAGGAAGCCCACGATATGGCGTTGATTGCCCAAGCGGCGACGATGAAAGCCCGTGTGCCCTTCATCCACTTTTTTGATGGGTTCCGCACCTCCCACGAAATTCAAAAAATTGAATTACTCGATGAATCGGTTTTACGGGATTTGATCGACGATGAAGATGTCTTTGCCCACCGCGCCAGAGCCTTAACCCCCGAGCATCCAGTGGTGCGCGGCACAGCCCAAAACCCCGATGTCTTTTTCCAAGCGCGAGAATCGGTGAATCCGTTCTATGACAAATGCAGCGCCATTGTGCAGGAAATGATGGATCGCTTTGGGGCACTGACGGGACGCGCTTACAAATTATTTGAATATGTGGGCGCGCCGGATGCGACACGGGTGATTATGCTGATGGGTTCCGGTTGTGAAACCGTCCATGAAACGGTGGATTACCTCAATGCCCAAGGGGAAAAAGTTGGCGTTTTAAAAGTGCGGTTATATCGTCCCTTTGATGGATCGGCATTAATTGCGGCGTTACCGAAAACCGTCGAAAAAATTGCTGTGTTAGACCGAACGAAGGAACCCGGTGCAAACGGTGAACCGCTCTATTTAGATGTAGTTTCTGCCTTAATGGAAAGTTGGGAAGGCGCGATGCCTAAAGTTTTTGGCGGACGCTATGGCTTGTCCTCTAAGGAATTCAATCCGGCGATGGTGAAGGGGATTTTTGATGAATTAAATCAAGCAAAACCCAAGAATCATTTTACGGTGGGCATCAATGATGATGTCAGCCACACATCCCTTGAGTATGATCCGAATTTTTCGACGGAACCGGACAGTGTCGTACGGGCGATGTTCTATGGTTTGGGTTCTGATGGAACCGTGGGCGCGAATAAAAATTCGATCAAAATTATTGGCGAAGAAACGGATAATTACGCCCAAGGTTATTTCGTCTATGACTCGAAGAAATCAGGGGCAGTGACGGTTTCCCATCTACGCTTTGGCCCCAATTTAATTCGCTCCACCTATTTGATTAATCAGGCGAATTTTGTGGGCTGTCACCAATGGTTATTCCTCGAAAAATTGGATGTGCTCAGTGGCGCAAAAGATGGTTCAATTTTTCTTTTAAATAGTCCCTATGCTCCGGATCAAGTGTGGGATCAATTGCCCCTTGAAGTGCAAGAACAAATTGTTCGCAAAAATTTGAAATTCTATGTGATTAATGCGAATAAGGTGGCACGGGAAAGTGGCATGGGCGGAAGAATTAATACGGTGATGCAAACCTGTTTCTTTGCTCTCTCTGGTGTCCTGCCAAAAGAGGAGGCGATCGCCAAAATTAAGGAATATATCCAGAAGACCTACGGCAAGAAAGGCGCGGATGTGGTCACCATGAATATTCAGGCGGTGGATAACACCTTGGCGAATTTGTTTGAGGTGAACGTGGGTGAGGCAAATAGTCCCATTCGTAAACCGCCAGCGGTGTCTCCCAATGCGCCCGACTTTATGCGCAATGTCCAAGCGCCGATGCTGATCAAAGAAGGCGATCGCCTGCCGGTGAGTTGTCTACCCTGCGATGGCACTTATCCGATGGGGACTTCTAAATGGGAAAAACGCAACGTCGCCCAATTCATTCCAGAGTGGGATCCAGAGGTTTGTATTCAATGCGGTAAATGTGTGATGGTCTGTCCCCACGCGACGATCCGCGCCAAAATTTATGAACCCAATCTATTAGGAAATGCGCCGGAAAGTTTTAAATCCATTGATGCGAAAGACAAGAATTTTTCAGGGCAGAAATTCACGATTCAGGTGGCTCCGGAAGACTGTACCGGCTGTGGCGTTTGTGTGGATGTTTGTCCCGCGAAAAACAAGGCGCAACCCGCCAAGAAAGCGATCAATATGGTGGAACAATTGCCCCTACGGGAACAGGAAAGAACGAATTGGGATTACTTCCTCAGTTTGCCTTTACCGGAACGGCGCGAATTAAAACTCAATCAAATCCGCGAACAACAATTGCAGGAGCCGCTCTTTGAATTTTCTGGTGCTTGCGCCGGCTGTGGTGAAACCCCCTACATTAAATTGGTTTCCCAACTGTTTGGCGATCGCACAGTGATTGCCAATGCGACGGGTTGCTCCTCCATCTATGGCGGCAACTTACCGACAACCCCCTACACCACCAATGCCGAAGGACAGGGCATCGCTTGGTCAAATTCCCTCTTTGAAGATAACGCCGAATTCGGTTTAGGCTTCCGCCTTTCTATCGATAAACAAGCCCAATTTGCGGCGGAATTATTACAACGCTTAAGCGGTGAACTCGGTGATAGTTTTGTCGGTGAATTGTTAAATGCCCGCCAAGCTGATGAAGCCGACATTTGGGAACAACGGCAACGGGTGCGGGAACTGAAAAATAAACTCGCAACCCTCAATTCCCCCGACGCGAAACAGTTAGCGTCCCTCGCCGATTACCTCGTGAAAAAATCCGTCTGGATCGTCGGTGGGGACGGTTGGGCCTATGACATTGGTTTCGGTGGTCTCGATCATGCGATCGCCAGCGGGAAAAATATCAACATTTTGGTGATGGACACCGAGGTTTATTCCAATACTGGCGGACAATCCTCCAAAGCGACCCCCCGCGCCGCCGTTGCCAAATTCGCCGCTGGTGGGAAACCAGCCCCCAAAAAAGACCTCGGTTTAATCGCCATGACCTACGGCAATGTGTATGTCGCCTCCGTTGCCATGGGAGCCAAAGACGAACACACCCTGAAAGCCTTCCTCGAAGCCGAAGCCTACGAAGGCCCCTCCCTGATCATCGCCTACAGCCACTGCATTGCCCACGGTATCAATATGCAAACCGCCATGAGTCACCAAAAAGAACTCGTCGAAAGCGGACGCTGGCTACTGTACCGCTATAACCCCGACCTCAAAACAGAGGGCAAAAACCCCCTCCAACTCGATAGCCGTACCCCCAAAGGCAGCGTCGAAAGCTCCATGTACAAAGAAAATCGCTTCAAGATGCTCACCATGACCAAACCCCAAGCGGCGAAGGAACTGCTCAAACAAGCCCAGAGCGATGTCGATACCCGTTGGCGGATGTACGAATACCTTGCCAAACGCGACGAAACTTGATCCCCTGCAAAGAGATCCCTCCGCCTTCGGCACCTCCCTTCCTAAGGGAGGCAAGCAAAAGGAATTGAATTAAAGCCCCCCTTATGTAAGGGGGATTTAGGGGGATCAAGATCATCAAAAACACCAGAGAAATATCATGGATTTAACAACACAGTATTTAGGTCTGACCCTGCGATCGCCATTAATTGTCGGAGCTGCTGCCCCCCTGACCGAGGATATCGACAACATTCGACTGATGGAGGATGCCGGAGCCGGAGCCGTCGTTTTACATTCCCTTTTTGAAGAACAAATTCGTAAAGAAAAACTCGAATTGCACCATCACTTCACCTACGGCACAGACTCCTTTGCCGAAGCCTTAAATTATTTCCCAGAGAATGCTTCTGATGTTTTTCATGTGGGTGTAGAAGCCTATTTAGAACACATTCAGACAGCTAAATCAATGGTTAGAATGCCGATCATTGCCAGCCTCAACGGTTCCCACCAAGGGGAATGGGAACACACCGCCAAACTGATGGAACAAGCCGGCGCCGATGCCATTGAATTGAACATTTATTATGTCCCGACGGATATGAATAAAAACGGTTCAGAAGTGGAGTATGAATATATTCAAATTGTGCGGACAGTGCGAGAAAATTTAAATATTCCCGTTGCCGTAAAGCTGAGTCCGTTCTTTAGCAACATGGCAAATATGGCGAAACGGTTAGTTGATAATGGGGCGAGTGGCTTGGTTTTATTTAACCGCTTTTATCAGCCGGATATTGACATCGAAAACCTCGAAGTCACCCCGAATTTAATCCTGAGTAGCCCGTTGGATATGCGTCTGCCGATGCGCTGGATTGCAATGCTCTATGGCCGCTTAGATGTGGATTTTGCGGCGACCAGTGGCATTCAACGGGGAACCGATGCGATCAAAATGTTAATGGCGGGGGCAAAGGTGACGGCCTTAGTGGCAACTTTATTGCGCCATGGTATTCATCACATTGAAACCATTGAAACGGAAATGGTGCAATGGCTCGAAGAACATGAATATCTTTCTTTGGAGCAACTGCGGGGCAGCATGAGTCAGGTCAATTGTCCCGATGAAAGTGCCTTTGAACGGGCACAATATATGCGGGCGATTCAATCCTACCAACCAGAACGACATACGCTTTGAGGTTTGCTATCGCTGCAATGCCTTGGCGATCGCCTTGAGGGCACGGGGGTCAGATAACATCCAAGGATGTAAAGGTACGGGCAACTGCACGCCTGTGCCAATGGGGAGCTTCGTACTCTCGGCGGGGAGAATCATGAGATCAAAGGGAGTCCATAGCCAAGTGACTTTTACAGGTTCTAGGGCAGTGGCCACATCACGGTTCAAATCCTGAAGCAAGTCACTATCCGGGCGCATCTGACGAATCCCCGGAAAGGGCAAACCATAGGCTGATAACGTGCCATTATTGGGGGCCGAAATACTCACATAACGTTCCACCCGTTGATTGCCGCCGAGCCGTTGCAAATAGTAACGGGTCACAATGCCCCCCATACTAAATCCCACGAGATCGAACCGTTGGGTCGCCCCAAAATGTTGGTGGACATAGGTTTCAATTTGGCTGGCTAAAACGGGCAGTGCTTGACGGCCATCATTGGGCTGTAGATCAAGGGCATGAATCTCCCAACCTTGCCGACCAAGGTACCGGGTTAAAGGTTTAAACACAGTGTGGCGGTCTAAAAAGCCATGGATTAACAACACCGGATTGAGGGAGTGGGTCATGGTTTATTGAAAAATCCTGAGAATCTTGATTACAATTTTATTAAGAACTTTTACAAAATTTGGTTATGTCTCACCCCAGCTTAGCGACACTTTCCCAACAACTCGAAAGTGAAAACTCCAAGGATCGCATGATTGCCCTGGCCCAATTGCGGGATGTAGCCCCCCTAGAAGCGATGCCCCTCATTAAAAAAGTATTAGATGACGAGGTGCTGCAAATTCGCTCGATGGCGGTTTTTGCCCTGGGGATTAAGCAGACAGAAGAGTCCTATCCAATTTTGATTAAGCTGCTAGAAACTGACGGCGATTATGGCATTCGGGCTGATGCAGCGGGTGCTTTAGGGTATCTCCAGGATGAGCGGGCTTTAAAACCACTGCTGCGGGCTTTTTATGAAGATACCTCTTGGTTAGTGCGTTTTAGTGCGGCGGTTTCTTTGGGGAATCTCGGTCGTCCGGAAGCGAAGGATGCCCTGGTTCAAGCCCTTGATAGTGGGGAAGCCATTTTAGAACAAGCAGCGATCGCCGCCCTGGGAGAAATTGGTGCCGTAGAAACCGTGGATCGCCTCGTCACCTTTGTTTCCTCAGACAATTGGCTAGTACGACAACGGCTCGCAGAAGCCCTAGGCGCACTTCCTTGTGAAAAGAGTCTTGCGGCGGTTAAGTTCCTCGCCAAAGACGACCATCCCCAGGTGCGAGAAGCAGCCCAATATAGCCTCGACAGACTTAGTAATTCGTAACGCGTGCGCGGCAAAATTTTACTCACCTCCTTTCAACCCTGGCTAGAACATCACACTTCCAATGCCTCGGATGATCTGCTCTGTCAGCTTAAGGCGAGGCGGCTGGCCTTTGCGGATTTTTTATTTCTGCACCATCTGCCTGTGGAAACGGCGATCGCCTCTGCAAAAACCGTTCAAGCCATTGCCGCTTATCAGCCGGATCTGGTGCTCTGCTGTGGCATGGCCGAAAAACGCGATCGCCTCACGGTGGAATCCCAAGCTTTTTACCAGGGACAGCAGTTACAAACGCGCTTGGATCTACAGGCTCTCACGACTCCCCTAGAATTTACGGAGATTAGCCACGATGCCGGTAAATTTGTCTGTGAAGGGCTATATTTTCAAGTGTTAAAGCATCTCCAGCGGCAGCAATCCCCAGCGCGGGCCTTATTTCTCCATGTGCCTCTGCTCACGGCGGCCAATCGACCCTTAATCCTGCGGGATGTTGAAACCATGCTCCACTGGCTGCTGCACAATGTTCCGGCTTTACCCACTGACCCATGACTGCCACCAAAACCCCGAACCCGAAGACGTTAAAACGCATCCGCACCCTCAGTAAGCTGCTCGACAGTGCGATCGCCATTCCGGGGACAAAGTACAAAATCGGCCTCGATCCAATTATCGGTTTGGTGCCAGCGGTGGGGGATTACCTGAGTTTAATTCTCTCTGGCTATGTGATTTTCGAGGCGGCCAAACTGGGAGCAAAACAGGATACCCTCGTCAAAATGGCTCTCAATCTTCTTGTGGATAGCGTTGTTGGTACGGTGCCCGTGGCCGGCGATCTCTTTGATGTGGCCTGGAAAGCCAATGAGGCGAATTTAAAGCTTTTAGAACAGGATTTGCCCGACCAGACTGACCTTGACAATGCCTCCATTGATTGGCGTCCCCTGATTTTAATTTTAGGGGCGATCGTCTTGGTGATTCTTTTGGGCGGTTTGTTGACCCTGTGGTTGCTAAAGCTCGTGTTCAATGCCCTTGCCTAGATCGAAATTTGGGTTACGGCAATATTCCCCGAAAAACAGACATCCACATCGGTACCAGCGGCCCGGGGGCGCTCAGGGTAGGAGCCGACATAATGGAACTGTTGATCCCGTGCTTCATAACGCACTTGCATCGGGTCGGTGCTGCGCTCACAGAAAATAATTTCCGGGTCAGAGGTTGCCGTTAAATGGGGAAAATTCACATTCCAAAAATGCTTTTCCGGCAGTTCCTGGGTCAATAATTGCGCTAAAAGTTTCCCCGTCCAGTGGGTGACGAGCTCCCAGTCGATTTCTAAAGGCCGCTGGATGAAATGGGAAAAGGCGATCGCCCGCTTACCGAGGATCGTTGCTTCTCGCACTGCTGCCACTGTTCCCGAAGTGTAAATATCCACGCCCAAATTACCACCAGCATTTACCCCCGACAGCACCCAATCAACATCTGCCGCAAACTGCGTGAGACCCAAGCGTGTACAATCTGCTGGGGTACCTGCCACCGCATAGGCATTTTTCGTCCGTTGCTCCACTGGGATCGGCGCATAAACCGTAAACCGATGGCCACATTCAGACATCTGTGTTTGGGGGGCTACCGTCACTACTTCCCTGGCATGGGGGGCGATCGCCTTTTGTAAGGTTGCAATCCCAGGGGCATCAATCCCGTCGTCATTCGTTAATAAAACGCGCATTACGATCCCAAATAAGCCTCTAAAACCTGTTCATTACACTGGATATCTTCGGGGGTTCCGTCCGCCAAATTACTCCCCTCTGCCAATACCCAGATGTGGTTACACAAGGACATGATCACATCCATATTGTGCTCAATGATCAAAAAGGAAATTCCCTGTTGGTTCCAGCGGACAATGTGTTCACAAATTTGGTTGATCAAAGTGGGATTCACGCCCGCCGCAGGCTCATCCAACAAAATTAACTGGGGATCGCTCATCAATGCCCTGGCCATTTCCAGGAGTTTGCGTTGTCCCCCCGACAGAGCCCCAGCGTAATCCTGGGCTTTTTCCCCTAGACCGACGGATTCTAAGATGGCGATCGCCTTTTCCCGATTTGCCTTTTCTTGGCGACGAATTTTCCCCTGTTGCCACACCCGCAGGAAATTTTCCCCCGTTTGCTGTTGGGCCGCCAGCAACATATTGTCTAGTACCGATAAGCGTGATAACACCCGCGCCACTTGGAAGGTACGCACAAAACCCCGTGCCGCAATCTTATGGGACGGTAAGTGCTGCACTTCCTGGCCGTTAAAAATGACTGTCCCCCGATCCGGCGTAATAAAATTTGAGAGCAAATTAAACAACGTCGTTTTGCCCGCCCCATTGGGGCCAATCAACCCCGTAATCTGTCCACGGGGCACCGTAATCGAAGCATTTTGCACCGCACGGATGCCACCGAAACTTTTATGGAGACCTGATGCTTGCAGCAAAGGGGATGGTTCACTCATGGTTGCCGGGATAGGGAGTCGCCCTATATCCTAGCGGTCTCTGGGATGGGACGCTAGGGTGTAATCGGTTCTTCGTCGGCAAATTGCGGCTCTTCGTTGAGGATGCCCACGCGATTAAAGGGCCAAAAACGAATAAAGGCTTTCCCCACAAGCTTTTCACGGGGGACAAAACCCCAATAGTGGGAGTCATAGCTATTGTTGCGGTTATCGCCAAGGACAAGGTAGTGATCTTCTGGAATCGTCACGGGGCCGTAGTCATATTCTGGGGCTTCGTTGATGTAGTCTTCTTCGAGGGCTTCCCCATTGATAAAGACGGTGCCGCCACTGACTTGTACTGTATCACCAGGAATCCCGATCACCCGTTTAATAAAAGCATCTCGATAGTTTTGCTGCTGGAGAATTTCTGTCGGGTTAAAGACCACCACATCGCCCCGTTGGGGATTTTTGAAGTGATAGCTGATTTTTTCAATGATTAGGCGATCGTTCACTTCTAGGGTCGGCAGCATCGACTCGGAGGGAATGTAGCGGGCCTCGGCGACGAAAGTGCGGATCCCAATGGCCAAAATACCAGCGGTCACAAGGGTCTTGATGGTCTCTACCCAGGGGTTTTCTTCGTGCTGTTGCTCCGTGCCACTGGGTTTTTGGGTCGGTTCAACGGGAAATTGAGAGTTTTCGGGCATTATCGGTTCGCGCAGAAGTGACTACAAGAAAAACAGTGCGGCAGAATGCACGACGTGATGGTGACGACAATTGTGCCTGCCTGGGAAAAAGTGCTGATGCTTGTTTATTGTATGCTCTCCGATGGGGGATTGGGACTGGCTTAGGGGAGTTTAAGAATTCTCCTGAAAAGTCTTTGTGGGGGGAGAGCATGCTCTTTAAGCCACGGAACCCCGCTTGCGAGTTTCTTTGTAAGAGACACCCACGTTGGTTAAGCCTGCCTTGAGGAGTTGTTGTTCGAGGAGGGCAAAAAATCGGGCGCGATCGCCACCCCGGATCACAGCTTGATTGTGGGCTTCGGCGATCGCCACGGGATACCCAAACCCCTTTTGCACTTGGCCGAGGACAATGCCTAGGGTTTGATCGAGGAGTTGAGGATCTGCCGCGACCCAGCGGGGCATCTCGATCCGCGCCACCTCTGTTCCCACATGGAGATAACAAAAACAAACCTGATCGGTTTCTGGATAATGATTTAAGATGCGCGCCTGACTGAGCCAAAGCCCACTGCGATCGCCCGGTTGCAACAGTTGCTCAAAAAGAGTGCTATCCCGCAACGGTTCAATGGTTTGGCAGGGAAGAGTTTCGCGAAATTCTGCTTTACGTTCCTTGGTTTCGCCGTCGAGGCAATGGCTTTGACAATCGGGTTTGTCGTGGGGGCAAGCCTGGAGCCGCAGGAAATGGACGGCCTCTACACTGCGGGTGGAACTAATGTAGCCAATCAGCGGAATACGGGTTTCTCGGAGTTGTTGCCAGGCCCCTAGGAGGGGTTCGAGAATTTGTTGGCGGGCTTCGGCGGGCAAATTTTCTAAAAACCAATAGACCAGAGAGCCATCCACCATTGCCACATTGGGAATATGGCCGTGGGCACCAGGGGGCAACACCCATTTACAGGCCATCTCGGCGAGCACTTCAGCTTCGGAGGCGGTGCGGCGATAACCGAGCCATTCATCGGTGCGGATGCCCCATTTGCGAGAAGTATAGAGATCTTCACTGCGATAAAAAATCTCCGGTAAATGATCTAATAGTGGGTGCAAGCTTTGGCCGTAGTGGAGCATCACCCGACCAATATTAATCAAATAGCAGTAGGCAATTTCATGGTGGGACGGAGCAATTTGGGAGCCATCCGTGGCAAAAACCGTGTGGGCTTGGGAAGGGGGCGAAATGGGAACGCGAGTCTCCAGGGGTTCGAGGGGAATGCCATGGTTAAAAATGAGGCGATCGCCCCAGGTATTTTGGTGGGCCTGGAGGGTCTGGAAATCCGCCTGGGCTTCCCGGAGCAGAGAAATTCCCCGCTCGATTCGTTCTCGTCCCGTGGCAGCCTGTTCCTGGAGGTGCGCCCCCATGTCTGGCAGTTGTCCCGCAAGTTTGATTAGATCTAACATTCCCTCAAGTTTCGCCCCTATCCCACAAGGCGATCGCCCCTAGATTTAAGCGTAATTTAGCCCAAAAAGCAGGGTGTTAGTAACGGATCGTCAGGGTTACGGAAGCATTCACCGTCTGTTCACCCCCTTCTACCGGAGAAGGCGCTGCACTTTCAAAGGCGATTCGTGCCGTATCCATGGTTTTAAAAATAGGGGTTGGTGGCGTCGCCCCATTGACCTGGATTTGGACAATTTCTTGGGGACTCAAACCCAAGGCACTGAGGACGGTTTGGGCCTGGGTGCGCGCATCCTGGGCGGCTTCAGCGAGGGCAGTTTTTTCTGCTTCAGCAAGGGCGGCTTCGGTGGCCCGGAAGGAGATTCCATCAATGCGGGTTGCTCCGGCTTTGACAGCTTCATCCATTAGGCTTCCGGCTTGGGCGGTGGGTACCTCAAAGCTCACTGTATTGGTGGCCAAGTAACCGATGAGGCGGCGATCGCCATTGTTGTAATCATATTCCGGCTGGAGATTAATCCCCGTGGTGGTGAGCTTGGCGACATTTTTGGACTTGAGAAAATCCACCACTTGGTTACTGCGCTTGGCGATATCTGCCTGGACTTGGGTTGCCGTCGCCCCCCGCACTTCGACCCCAAGGCGTACTTCAGAAAGACTCGTGGCAATGGCTTCTTCGCCGCGCCCCGTGACAGTGATCGTGCGCAATAGTTCTTCGGCGATCGCCCCAGAGGTTCCCCCCAGGAACAACATTCCCGCCAACAGTGGCACAAACAGTTTTTTCAGTTGCATTTTTTTTCATACTCCTACACACAGGTGCAAGATCACAGGGACAATTGTGTTTGACGCTCTAGAAATTTATTAGTCAATCAAATTCACATTTTTTAATATTAAACAGCCCCTGGAATCCTGCTTTGACTCTAGTTTACGACTGCCACAAGTCTCAAGGTTTTCTGTTACAAAAAAAGAAACCTTTTCGTCATCCCTGGACTTGTCTTTCATACTTTAGGCAACTTATTTTTTGCTTAGTCAGGGAGGATTTTCAATGCCCTTCAGTGATGCCCGTGATTATCAAATTGCAATTCTGACGACGTTTCTCCTGTTGGGAGTTTACACGCGAGACTGGACGTTAAATTTAACCTGGGTTTTGCTGGCGATCGCCACCTGTATTTTGACCCAATGGAGCTTCAGTGCTTGGCAAGCCTACCGTTGCCGACAAGAAACTCCTCTACAATGGTCACCGCTACTTATTTCTGGGGCGCGGAGTGCGGCGATTACCGGCCTGGGCCTTTCCCTGCTCCTGCGGGTAAATCATCCCCTTGTTTTAGTGGGGGCAGCGGTCGGGGCGATCGCCAGTAAATTTTTATTTTGTTATCAAGAAAAACATTTTTTCAATCCTGCCAATTTCGGCATCATTCTGGCTCTCCTGTGGACAGATGGGGCTTGGGTTTCTCCCGGTCAATGGGGCACTGACTGGTGGTATTTATTGCTATTTTTTAGTGCGGCTGGCCTTGTGCTCAACCGAGTTGGCCGCTGGGATACGTCGATTGCTTTTCTCGCCAGTTACGGTGGATTGGAGATTCTCCGTAACTTCTGGTTGGGCTGGAGTTGGGATGTGGTTGCCCATCATCTCACCAGCGGTTCGTTGCTGCTCTTTGCGTTTTTTATGCTGACCGATCCGCGCTCGATCCCCAATGGGAAACAAGGACGAATTTTTTGGGCCATTAGTATCGCCCTGCTCACCTTTGTTTTGCAACATGGCCTCTATACTTCGACGGCAATTTTCTGGGCGTTATTCTGTCTGGCTCCCAGCACCATTGTGATCGATAAAATTTGGCGATCGCCCCGGTTCCAGTGGCAAGAAAAAGCTCAGGTGAAAGCCCCTATTGGCGATTCTTCTTTGACCCTACAAACTCGCCCCGTTATCTAAGGAAAATCATGTTTAAAACGATCCTGCAATATTTGCGCGGTTTGGCCATAACCTGCATTGGTTTACTACTACTGACCCAACCCGCCTGGGCCTTCTGTGGTTTCTATGTCGCCAAGGCCGATACCGATCTCTATAACCAAGCGTCCCAGGTGATTATTGCCCGGGATGGCGATCGCACCGTCCTCACCATGGCCAACGACTATGAAGGGGAAGTCTCAGATTTTGCCCTGGTAGTGCCCGTCCCCGTCGTTCTTAAAGAAGAACAGGTTCATGTGGGCGAAGCAAGCATTATCAAACGCCTCGATGGCTTTAGCGCCCCCCGGCTGGTGGAATATTTCGATGAAAATCCCTGTGCTGTGCGGATGTTTGATGATGGCATTGGGTTTTTGCAAAATGCGAGGCCACCGATGCCCATGGCCGCAGAATCCATGCGCGAAACAGCAGCGGATCTAGGGGTCACCATTGAGGAACAATTTAGCGTCGGCGAATACGACATCCTCATTCTCAGCGCCAAAGAATCCGATGGATTGGAAACCTGGTTACGCCAAAACGATTATCAACTGCCCCAGGGGGCCAGTGAGTTACTGCGGCCCTATATTCGCAACAAGCTGAAGTTTTTTGTGGCCAAGGTGAACCTCGAAGAATTTGACCGGAGCGGCGTGAACCAATTGCGTCCCCTGATGATGGCCTTTGAATCACCGAAGTATATGCTGCCGATTCGCCTAGGGATGATGAACGCCCAACAAGCCCAGGATCTTATTGTCTATATTCTCTCTCCCAAGGGCCAGGCGGAAGTGACCAATTATCGCACCGTGAAAATCCCCTCGAATGTGGAAATTCCTGAATTTGTCGAAGCAGAGTTTGGGGATTTTTATACCACCATGTTTGAGCAAGATTACCAACGCCAGGGCCGGGATGATATTTTCTTGGAATATGCCTGGGATATGAGCAGTTGTGATCCCTGTTCTGCGCCTAATTTAACGAAGGCAGAGCTGAAACAGGCCGGAGTCTTTTGGGATGAAGATCAATATCTACCGAGGGTATTTATCACCAGACTCCATGTGCGCTATGGTCGCGACGAGTTCCCAGAAGATCTGCGCTTCCAAGAAACGGCCAATCGTCAATTTTTCCAAGGACGCTATGTGATTCGTCATCCCTATCGCGGGGAAATGACTTGTAGTGCAGCCCAGGATTACCGAGAGCGCACCTACCAACGCCAGGAAGCAGAGGTACAAACCCTGGCAAAGTTGACAGGTTGGGAGCCAGCAGACATTCGCCGCAAGGTTGACTTTATCGAAACCAATGGCCCAACGCCAACAGATGAGGCTTGGTGGGATTCTATTTGGTAATTGGAGAGTGAAAGACTGGGGCGATCGCCAACAGAACACAGCCTTAAAAACGCCCTTTTGGTGATTCCCCAGGCACCCGCAAAAAATCTTTACAATATAGATTGAATCTTTTAGCCGAAAATTGCACCATGTCCTCCACCCCATCCTGGAAAATTAAACTGCTCTATGACGGTCAATGTCCCCTTTGTCTGCGGGAGGTTAACTTTCTGCGGCGCAAGGATAATGGCCGTGGGTTAATTTGCTTTGTGGATGTGGCAGCCGATGATTACGACCCCAGTCGCCATGGTGGTGTGACTTTCCGGGCAGCGATGGAGCGAATCCATGGCGTGCTACCCGACGGGACAGTGCTTCAAAATGTGGCGGTTTTTCGGTATGTTTACGAAGTTCTGGGGATGGGCTGGGTCTATGGCATCACTAAACTTCCTGGCATTGGGCAATTGGCTGATTGGGTTTATGGCATCTGGGCGAAATATCGTCTCCAACTGACGGGCCGCCCCGATTTAATCACTCTGATCCAAAACCGGGAAGAACGACAAACCTGTAGTGTCGGTGATCGCTGTCGTCTCGAAACGTCAGTAACGGACACTTAAAACTCTTTCTCTAAAGGCAGTTCCCTAAGTAAATGCCTAATTTTTAGCGTCAGACATCATAGCTCATCAGCTGTTCGACGGGCACAAAAACTTCCCTGGGCAAGAGAATAGACCGTTCACGAAAGCTGACAAATCCCTGGAGTGTTTTGGGATTTACCGAGACCCCAGTGACATATTGGGAGCGCACGGGATGAACAGCAACATATTGGTTATAGATCTGCTGGGCAGCTCGCAACACGCTGGGTTCAATTAACATGGGAGGCTGACTCCTTGGGGAACAGAATCTCCCCTTAAGATACGTCTAGTTTACTCGACAAATCAAGCCGACAATAAGAACGGTGACAGGCCATTGTTTTGGGGATTTCTAAGAGTAGAATAAAGAATGAACAGAACCTAAAAGAACGTGCAGCGTCAGGGAGGTCTTAATTATGACAGTCTTAACAAAAACCCCCCAGGAAATCGCCCACATGGACGAAACGGATGTGGCTCAACTCGCCGCACGATTGGAACAAGACGATTATGGGACTCCCTTTGAAGCCCTCCAGGATTGGCATTTGTTGCGGGCGATCGCCTTTCAACGACAAGAATTAGTCGAACCCTACTGGCACCTCTTGGACATCGAAGCCTACGACGAATCGTAAATGCTCAACGAAAAAAAGATTGTCGTCGGCATTAGTGGGGGCATTGCGGCCTACAAAGTTTGTGAAGTCATTTCCCAACTGTTCCAGGCAGGGGCAGAGGTGCGAGTTGTTCTGACAGATTCGGCCCAACGTTTTATTACGCCCCTCACGGTCGCCACCCTCAGCCGTCACCCAGCCTATACAGACGAAGATTTTTGGGATAGCCACCGCCCCCGCCCGGTGCATATTGACCTGGGGGAATGGGCAGATTTAATTTTGCTAGCCCCCCTAACGGCGAATACCCTCGCAAAAGTAAGCCTGGGCCTTGCGGATACGTTGCTGACGAATATTATTTTGGCGTCTACTTGCCCAGTTTTAGTTGCCCCGGCGATGAATACGGATATGTGGCAACAGCTCTCGGTGCAGTCCAATTGGCGGCGACTCCAACAGGATCAGCGGTATCACATCCTCGACCCAAATAGTGGTTTGTTGGCCTGCGATCGCCAAGGCAAAGGACGCATGGCAGAACCCATGCAGATTATTAAAGCGGTTCAAGCACTGATCCACAGTCGGGGGCGAGCGGATCTCGCAGGCAAAAAAATTCTCGTCAGCGCCGGAGGAACCAGGGAGCATTTTGACCCCGTGCGCTTTATTAGTAATCCTTCGACGGGAAAAATGGGTTTAGCGATCGCCGAAGCCGCTGCCTATCGAGGCGCCACTGTGACCCTAGTCCATGGGCCGATGGAAAGTCGCTTGTTAGAAAATTTAGCGAATCTCCACCGCTTTCCCGTCACTAGCGCCGCCGAAATGGAGCAAATGATGCTATCCCAGGCGGATCAGTTTGATTGGCTCATTCTGTGTGCAGCGGTCGGTGATGTGCGGCCCACGGTGAACTATGACCATAAGCTCGCGAAGGCAGAGTTGCCCGAAAGCCTTGCCTTAGAGGAAATTCCTGACATCGCCGCCCAACTGGGTCAACGGAAACGCCCCGACCAAAAATTAATCGGTTTTGCGGCCCAGACGGGGGAAATTACGGCCCCCGCCCTGGCTAAATTGCAACGGAAAAAACTCGATGCGATCGCCGCTAATGCTGTTGATCGAGAAAATTCCGGTTTTGCCAGTGAAACCAATCAACTGATTTTCCTCGATAAAGAAGGCCGCAAGGCCACAATTCCTCAGGCTAGCAAAGGGGCGATCGCCCATCATCTACTAGACTTTATCAAGCAACTTTAAACAAAAATTTCTGCCCCTGCGATGAATGCCCTTTCCTTTCCCACTTGGATTGTTCACATCTCTAGCGTTTTAGAGTGGATTTTGGCCATTTGGCTGATCCAAACCTACGGCAATCTGACCCAAGACAAAAGCTGGTCGGCCCTCGCCTGGGGAATGTTGCCGTCCCTCGTTAGCGCGATGTGTGCCTGCACTTGGCACTTTTTCGACAATGCGCCCAGCCTCGAATGGCTCGTCACGATCCAAGCCGCCCTCACTCTCGTGGGTAACTGCACCCTGTGTTTAGGGGCCTGGTGGATTTGGCGATCGCCTGACCCCAAAGAATCAGTCGACTAGAAATTCACAAACACTTTCGGCGTCCAACTGCCATGCAGGCCATAGGGAATATGCTGCTTTAAATGTAGGGTTGCCAAAGGTTGAGCAAAATTTTGCGCATCAAAAATCACCACATCCGAGCGATGCTGAGCCGAATCATAGACCATCAAGAGAACCCAGCCTTCATCCTCTGCCGTAGCTCCTAGACGGGGTACAAAAATCGGCTCCCCCGTAAATCCGTCTGGCGCAAAGGAAAAAACTTGAGAATCCTCTCCTTGGTGATCCACCTTCCACACCGCCTGCAACGGTGCATTACCTGTTTTGGCGTGGGTCGCCCCGATGTAGGCATAACGATAGTCCCGTCCCACACGCTCTGGATGCACCACCGGGAATTCACAACAGCGGGTAGCCAATAGTTCTCGCGTCACTTTTTTTGTCTCTAAATCCAGAGTAAAGCGCCATAATTGCCCTGGATCTAGCGCATCAAAATCAACATTTTTATAGTTCACATCCGCCTGCACCTGGGGAATTGACTGATAACAAACCGAATCGACGATAATTTGCTTATCTCGCTCAAAGGCATTGGCATGGTGAAACACAAAGCCGGCTTCTGCCTCTAGGGTTTGCACATCATTCCGCGCTGGATCCCTCGGAATGACGATCATCTGCGTTGGTTTATTCGCCTCGAATTTCACGCATTCACCAGCTCCCTTAAACCCCAAAACATAGGGCAAAGGATTAAATTTCACCGACGCTTGGAAAAAAATGACGTAATTAGGCGTAATGACGAAATCATGGATAAATGCAAAGCCTTTAGCTTCATGTTCTCGATAGCGCAGTAATTTGCCTGCCGGACTAATTTCATAGATCACCAAGCGCGTCGGCAAACCTGGCTTAACGGCAAAATTGACTAAACAAGGTTCGCCCCCGTCCCAAATACTCGCCGGATCAATACGTGGATGGGCCGAGAAACTATCCCCAGGCTTGAGGGTCTCCCATAAATAATCCAGGCCACACGTTTCTAAATTTTCTGGATTGAGACTGTAGGGTTCCGCTGCTTCCCAGAGGGCTAATAGTTTTTTTCCCCAATAGATCACGTTTGTATTCGCGATATTTTTCAACCGCAAGTCAAACATATTATTGAAAATGCCCCCCAGTTTTTGCGTTCCAAATACGCCTCGATAAACAGGTTGACCAGCTTTCTGTTCCGCCACAAACCCTGCTGTCTGTACAAAACGATTCTGGAAATAGGCCCGCCCTTCCTGAAAGCTGACTGAGCAGACCATTCCATCACCATCGAAAGGATGCTTAATCGGCATGCCACCAATGTCTAAGAGCCCAGGCCCGTTACGAAACAAGGTTCCCATCAGTTCAGGAGGGATCTCGCCGTCAATATCTGTGACTTCATAGGCAAGTTCCTGTCGCTGGGATTCATAGCCTTTTTGCCACGCGGCTTGATTGTAAGATTTCGTTTTGTTTGGAAAGATGGAAGTCATACCCTAGAACAGGTTTTATTAACTTTTATTAAGTTCATTCTAAGTCTAACACTGATCAAATAATGCAGGTAAGGCTAGTTTAGCTCTTTAGAAATCCAGTCTAGGATGCAGTCCGAGCTCACTACATTTATATCTTGATCAGTAAAGATGGTGCATTGTTTTTGGACTTGCCACAGAGCGATCACCTCTTTATTTAACTTAACTTGATGAATGGCATTGCTGGCTTGAGGTTGGAAATGGTTAAACCATCGATTCGCTTCTAAGAATTTGACGCTAAAAACATCAGAATTAACCAACCATAAATCAATTTTTGAATCATGAATAAATCTCTGCAGTACTGTGGGATCAATATTGTAATGGGCTGTAATTAAATCCTGAGTACGTTGGCGAAACTGGTCATAATATCCCACATGGTAAGGGATGCCATATTCTGCCGCTACGAATACACTCCGTTGCGAGAAAGATGGTATGTTGCTGGCCTCATCGGCAAGAGAAGCAACCAGGGTATCTTTTGGAGTTTGTTGTAAAAATTGATATAAATTATGATATTTCCCTGTGATATATCCAGTACTAGGAAAGTCTTTATCAGTTAATGGATCAACAAGTAAAGAAAAAGCAATAGAAAACAAAGCAAATACCAGAAAGACTAGCCGCACAGTCCTTAAAGATCTTTCTCGACATAAACGAACTAGCTTATCCAATAAAATCACCAAAGTCAGACCACAAAGAATGGTTAAGCTAAAACGCAAACTATGCAAACTATAACGACTAGGCAAATAAAGTTTAAATAGGAATAAATGAGCCAATGTGTATAGGATAAATCCGCTAATTAGTAGTTGGTTCAACACAAATAATCGGCGAATATCTTGAGTTAAAGGAAAATGTTTTTTGTATAAAAAAATAATCGGCAATAATAAAGAAATATAGACTAAATCAGGTCGTAGTGCCGCAGTAAGACGAATCCCTGTACGACCGCCATTGAAAAGGTAATCCCACCAGTTAGTTTGAAAAAAACTTGCTCTTCCTCCTGGTTCAAATTCTGGCAATTGTTTTGCTTGAGTAAGGGAGATCACAGGTTCGAAGTCAGAATTACTAAAGATGTGGGGCAATAACACGACAAAGGCAACTAGCAATCCAGAAATTGCTAAATTTTTATCACGACGATTGTAGTTAAGCTGAAGTTTTCCTTGATTTAGAGTAAAGTATTGACAGACTAAGACTCCTGCTGCAACTAACACAAAAGATCCATAAAACAATCCTAGAAAAACTATTGATCCTATTGTCCAGAAAAAAGACTTACGTATTACTGCCCAAAGAAATAATAAAAAAATAGGAATCAAAAAAGCTTTCGCAGTTCCGGAAGTTAGTCCGTCTTGAAGCCAGAGATTTTGTATCAGAACTGTACTAGACAGAAAAGCAGCAAAGGGAATTGGTAATATTTCTAAGCAAAGAATAAAACTTAAAAATACTGTCAGAGGACTGAGTAACAAAGGTACTATTTTAGATAAGAAATCGGGGTCAACACCCAATTTAGTAAGACAATAATAAAAAAAGGATACGCCGGCTGGAGAAATTGAGTTGTAATAATCCGCAATTAAATCATCGGAAAATAATTCTGGATCTGAAAATCTCGCCATCCAAAAAATATGTTGTCGAGCATCATCTTGTATCCAGTAAAGTTCTCCGGAAATTTTAGTCAGGGCTAAAATTGGATATAGAAGGCCAAGAAATAGTGCGAATAGAAGCCAGAATAGAGTAGTACGATCACATACTTTTTTTGAGCGAGTCAATAAAAATTGACTGACTTGATCTAACAGGTTTAAACTCATTTATAATTAGCAAAATAAACAATTAACTTTAGACTTATTTTGTGATGGCAGTAGTATCTGAGCCCATGCCACAATCTCCGTCTCCAGGGGTTTCGATTATTATCCCTGTCTATAATGAAGAAGGGGCGATCGCCGAAACATTGGAGCAATTAAAGACAATTTTTTTCCAAGTAGAACAAGTCTACGAAATTATTGTGGTTGATGATGGTTCCATTGACAATACTGCAAAAATTTTAGAAGAGCAACCGGGAATTCGTCTTTTAAAACATCCGACAAATCGAGGCTATGGTGCAGCCCTTAAAACAGGCATTATCCATGCTCAATATGATTTGATTGCAATCACTGATGCTGATGGGACTTATCCGAATGAGCGATTGCTAGATCTGATCAGTTTAGGAATGAGCGGTAGGTTTGATATGGTGGTTGGCTCTCGCACAGGGAAAAATGTTACTTACTCTAACATCCGCAAGATTCCAAAATTCTTTTTAGTTGGTTTTGCTGAGTGGATCGCCAAACAAAAGATTCCAGATCTTAATAGTGGCATGCGAGTCTTTCGTAAAGAAATTGCTCAGGAATTCATTCATATTTTACCTGATACTTTTAGTTTTACAACAACTATTACATTAGCAATGCTGACCAATAATTATATTGTTCACTATGAACCAATAAACTACTTTCATCGAGTTGGAAAAAGCAAAATAAAGCCCGTTCAAGACACGCTGCGTTTTTTTAAATTAATTCTAAGAACAGGAATTTATTTTGCGCCAATTAGAATATTTGTGCCGATTGCTAGTCTTTTTTTTCTGGGTTTTTTAATCTCCCTTGCTCAGGATATACTTAGAAAAGACTTGACAGAATCTACTTTAATTCTCTTTGTTGCAGCAACTCAACTTGCGGTTTTTTCTTTACTGGCAGATATGTTAGATAAGCGCTTATAAAATAAGTTTATGACTTTAATGCTGTTCGGAGGTTTCCTTGATGGACTTTTAATAAATGCTCTGCTTCTGAGGCATCTACATTTTTCCAATGCATTAATAATGCTATTTTGACGCGACGCTGGGATTTTTCTAAAAGGATAGCCGCTTCCTCACGGCTTAAATCTGTGAGGTCTTGAAGGATGCGGAGTGCTCGGTCATGGAGTTTATGGTTCGTGACGGCAACATCAATCATGCGGTTACCGTAAACTTTACCGAGCTTAACCATGACGCTAGTCGAGAGAATATTTAAGGCCATTTTGGTGACAGTTCCAGCCTTAAGACGGGTCGAGCCTGCCAGAATTTCGGGGCCAGTCAGTAGACGAATATCAACATCGGCAGCCAAGGGCACTTGCTCGGCCGGAACGCAACTGATGAAAATAGTTTTCGCTCCCCGCTGTTGGGCGGCAATCAGGGCACCTTGGACATAGGGAGTGGTTCCCCCCGCAGTAATACCGACAACGACATCTAATTCGGTGATCTGTCGTTGGGTGATCGCCTTTTTACCATCTTCGGCCCGGTCTTCGAGATCTTCTGAACTGCGCACGAGGGCACCGGCTCCCCCGGCAATAATGCCTTGAACGAGTTCGGGGGGTGTACAAAAGGTCGGCGGACATTCCGCAGCATCTAAAACACCGAGGCGACCACTGGTGCCAGCCCCCACATAAAATAATCGGCCACCGCGCATCAGAGCGTCGCTGGTGATCTCGATGGCCTGGGCAAGGGCTTCGCGGGCATTGGCGATCGCCTCCAGGGTTTTTTGATCCTCTTGGTTAAAGAGATCGACCAATTCCAAAGCCGACATTTGATCTAAATTTTGACTCTGGGGGTTGACCTGTTCTGTAAGTAAATGGCCGCGACTCTCATAGGAATTCAAGGAATTGCCCTCGCACTAACGCATGATAAATAAACAAAGTTAACCATCTACTGTCCGAAGAAATCAACCACCTGAACTTTCGTCCATTTGCTCTTATGTCGCTTGAGAAATTCTTGGTGGTTGGGGTGAGGCCCATAAGTATCAAGGGCTGCATTGCTTTCTAACTGCACATACAAAGCCAATTGATAATCCTTAATGTGGACATCCCGATCTGCCCTGGCCTTTAACCCCAGATCAACTTTCAAAACCCCAGGGATTGCCCCCAAGAGACTCAAGCCATCTTCAATAATCGTTTGGGTTTCAGCAGTCCCAGTTGCTGCTGCCAATTCAAACAGAACAATATGATGTACGGAATTTGCCATGGTTTTTATCGTTGTGATCAAGTTAATTCATTACAGGTTCTTCGCCCTAGGACAGAGAAATAGACATCTCCGTACTCTGGTTATCTAGCTCATCAGAAATCGGTTGGGACTTGTGGTTTCCCGCCGCTTGAATAAACCCGAAAAAGAGGGGGTGGGGATGGTTCGGACGAGATTGAAATTCGGGGTGGAACTGGGTCGCAATAAAGAACGGATGGTCAGCATATTCAATAATTTCTACCAAGCGACCATCGGGGGAAGTTCCACTCACTTGATAGCCCGTTTCTAAGAACAAACTCCGGTAGGCATTGTTAAATTCGTAGCGGTGACGGTGACGTTCGTAGATCACCTCTTGGCCATAGAGTTGATAGGTTAGGGTGTCAGGGGTGAGCCGACAGGGATATAAACCCAGGCGCATAGTGCCACCAAGATCCACCACATCTCGCTGTTCTGGCAAAAGATTAATCACGGGATTTTTCGCTTCGGGATTAAATTCAGCGCTGTGGGCATCCTCTAATTTGGCAACGTTACGGGCCCATTCAATTACTGAAGATTGCATCCCAAGACAAAGGCCCAGGAACGGGATTTGATTGAGCCGGGCATATTCAATGGCCGCTACTTTTCCATCAACGCCCCGTAAACCAAATCCTCCGGGAACGACGATCCCCGCCATATCCGCAAGGTACATAGCCGCGCCGTGTTTTTCGATATCCTCAGCGTTGACCCAATGGAGTTTGATGTCCATGTCATTGGCGATCGCCGCATGGCCGAGGGATTCTACCACGGATAAATAAGCATCATTGAGCTGGACATATTTGCCGACAATGGCGATATCCATGTGGCGGCTGGGGCGCTTCATCCGTTCAATGAGATTTTGCCACTGCGCCAAATTCGGCTGCCTGGGTTCCATCCGTAGCAGTTTCAGGGTTTGTTCTGCCAAGCCTTCCCGTTCCAACATCAACGGTACTTCGTAAATGCTGCTGGCATCCTGGGAGGTGATCACCTGTTCTTCGGGGACATTACAGAACTCCGAAATTTTTTCCCGTTGTCCCTGGGGTAAAGGGCGATCGCAACGGCACACCAGCACATCCGGCTGAATCCCAATAGAGCGCAATTCTTTCACAGAATGTTGGGTGGGCTTGGTTTTCATTTCCCCCGCCGACGGAATCCAGGGGATCAAGGTTACGTGCATGTACAAAACATTGTCCCGGCCAGCCTCTTTGCGGAACTGACGAATCGCTTCTAGGAACGGTAAAGATTCAATATCGCCGACGGTACCGCCAATTTCTGTGATTACAAAATCAGGATTCGTATTCTCCGCCACACGAAAAATTCGTTCTTTAATCTCGTTGGTAATGTGGGGAATGACTTGAACCGTCCCCCCTTGGTAATCGCCCCGTCGCTCTTTATTAATCACCGCTTGGTAAATGGAACCAGTGGTCACACTATTAAGGCGAGACATGGAGGTATCGGTAAATCGTTCGTAGTGGCCGAGGTCGAGGTCTGTTTCTGCACCATCCTCGGTGACAAAAACTTCCCCATGTTGGAACGGGCTCATGGTGCCAGGATCGACGTTAATGTAGGGATCGAGCTTCAGGATCGACACCGAATAGTCACGGGACTTGAGTAAACGCCCCAAACTTGCCGCCACAATGCCTTTCCCGATGCTGGAGACCACACCACCGGTGACAAAGATAAATTTAGCCATTAACCGATACCCGTTCCGTTCACAATGTTTTTAACCTGTTCATTTTGCCATACTCCTTTCGATAGACAGAGGAAATTTACTGGCAAAGGCTGAACCCATGTTGAGTTGTATTGTATTTTCTTTCGTGAAAATCGGTGTAACTTACCCAGAAAATATCTGGGCGATCGCCTAAATCGAACAATCTTAGTTGATTTTCAACTCAACAAAACAAGTTTATTCTGGCAGTTTTTAGGTAGGCTTGGGACGGCTCGAAAATACGGGTTGAGCATCAGGCCCCGCTTGACCGCGAATCATTTCTAGTACCTTTGCGGCAGTGGCAGCATCGGTCGGGGTGAGTCGCTCAAATTGATAAACACGGTAAACGCGATTCTCCGGATTTGCAGCTCGGTTATCGTAATGATAAAACCGCACCGTATGGAAATTTTGGTCGCGATAAATCACGATTTCTTCATTCTCTGGTACCGGAATCCGACTAATTTGGGTTTGCCATAGATGCTGCACAATGACGGCGTGGGTTGGAGTCACGATGTAATTCGTCGCCTTGAGGGAAGAACGAACAACTTTTGGCATGACAATGAGAAAAGCAAAGGCGATCGCCAAGCTTAATCCCAAAAAAGTAAGCCAAATGCCGAGTGCTTCCCCTAGTTCATCCCAATTTACCAGCCCAATTAATAAAAAGAAGCCAAACGCAAATAAACCAAAATAGCCAAACGCTTGAATAATTTTCAGACTCCAGGGCGATGACCCGGCCGCCTGGGGCATGCCTTGCCAGAGAATTTTTTCTTGGGGTTTTAAAAAAACTGAAAGATCATAAATATTGCTCATTATTATTAGCTTTTTTCATGCATACCCCCATAGTTATAGCGAAATTTCGATTTTATAAAACCTAAAATAGAAGCATTTATATTACCGAGTGGAAGAATTTTCATGAAACTATCGGTTAAAACTCCCCTGGTTTTAATGGGCTTAGTTGCTTGTACGGGCGCTACTCAGATGGACAATGGTGTTCTAACAGGAACTGTGGAACGGGTCTGGGAAGATGGATTTAGTCTCAACACAGGCGATCGCAGCATCCGAGTCGATTCTTGGAGCGTATGTGGCGACAATACCAGACAGAACGTCTCAGTCGGCGACGAGCTAACGCTAGAAGGAGAATTCAGTGGTGGCGAGTTTGACGCCTCAGCCATTACAAACGTGAATGATGAAAATATTTGCTCAGCAGCATCTAGCTAAAATCCCAATTTTCCTTAGCTGAAGATATCGACAGAAAGTAATTTCCCAAAAAAAAGCAAGCAAGCAAAAACCCCCACCATCTCTGGTAGGGGCCTTCGCCAATCATTACTTATTCAGTTTTACTGTCAAAGCAATCATTTTTTTTTCAACTAAGCCCGAA
>NZ_CAWNNO010000002.1:0-105876 GCF_963876085.1 Synechococcus sp. BDU 130192
GGCGATCGCCCCCCGAAACATTAACGACAGCTCGTCCCACAGTGGCCAGACAGAGTTCTTCTGCGTTGACCATGTCGAAAGCCCCGCCCTTTCCTTCCCCCTGTGCCTCGTTGTTCATAGAATGTTGCCTGTTCGGGGTCGAGGGGTGGGGTATTGATCGGTAATCCTGCGGCCCGTTGGAAGGCGCGGAGGTGATTTTGTTGGGAAGCCCGTTGCAGATTGCGAAAGACCCGTTGCACATCGTCATAGCCTTCGCTGAGAGCAAGGAGTTTTTTGTACATTTCGCCATTTTCAATTTCCGCTTGTACTCCCGCTAAACAGGCCTCATGGAGGGTTGCGGGGGCAGGGATTTTGTTTACCCAAGGGTTAATGGGGATGGGCAGTTGATATTTACGAAAAAGGGGTAAAAGGGCGCGGATATGTCGTTTTTCAGCTTCGATAATGTTGATAAAAGGGCGCACTGCTCCAAATTTTTCAATGACAACACGGTAGGTTTCGCAGGCTTTGTATTCGTCTTGGAGGGCTTCGTTCAGGGCAATTTCTAGATTTTTGAACATTTTAAAAAAGCAAAGATAAGTTAAGTTGGTGTCAGAATATAACCATTGATTGTGCAACCCAACCGCTGGAGACGATTAGGACATAGTTTCCAATTGGTGTTGGAGCAGGGGACGGAGACTATTCAAACCAGCGGCGATCGCCGTACCGTTGTGGATCACCGTTGCCCAGAGGGGATTCAGCCCCACCGTGGCTGCCAGTCCCAAGCCGATCATATTGGGGGCGACCACCAGCAGGGTATTTTGTTCGATGAGGGCTTGAGTTTCCTTCGCAATGGCGATCGCCTCCAGTAATGTCCCCAAGTCATTATTCATTAGGACTACATCCGCCGTTTCCCGGGCAATGTCCGAACCATCGGCAAAGGAAATCGAGACATCCGCATAGGCGAGGGCGACCGAATCATTCAGACCATCCCCCACAAAGGCAACTACCCGACCAGACCGCCGTAAGTTGCGCACAATCCGCGCCTTATCCTCTGGGAAGGCTTCCGCATGGACATGGTGCGCGGGAATTTTTAGGGCGAGAGCCACCTGATGCGCCCGTTGGTGACTATCTCCAGTCAACACATGCACCGCCATTTGATGCTCATGTTGCAGCATCGCAATCAAAGACGCACTTTCGGGACGTAACGGATCGGTATAGGCCAGCCAACCGAGTAACGCTTGGTCAGAGGCGACATAAATCGTTGATGCCGCAAAATTATTAGTTTCTCGCTGATCGACGAGGGGACAAATGCCCTCTTGTTCAAGGAAAGTTGCACTACCGACGAGAATCGTTTGCCCCTCAATGGTGGCTTTAATCCCAAATCCCACCTGATAGTCCCAACCTTGACGGGGTAGGAGTTCAATGCCCTGTTGTTGGGCATGGTGGACAATGGCTTCGGCGACGGGGTGGGTGATCCGTTGCTCGGCAGAGGCTGCCAGTTGCAATAATCGTTCTGGGGAAAGGCGATCGCTCCAAGTCCCCCATGGTGTTACCGATTCAATGGCGATTTTTCCTTGGGTGAGGGTCCCCGTCTTATCAAAGACAATCGTGTCAATTTCCGCCAACAGTTCCAGGGTGCGCCCACTGCGGACGAGAATGCCGTGGCGGGTGGTATGGTTTAACGCCCCTAAAAAGGCTGTCGGCATCGATACCCGGACTCCCGTGACAAAATCAAGGGTCAGGATCGAGGCAGCCCGGGTTGGATCTTGGGTCGTGCCATACACCACGCTGGCAAGGACAAGGGACGGCAAAATCAGTTTATCGGCCAGCTGGGCGGCGTAGTTTGCCATGCGAGTATCGTGGACGGGGGCTTTTTCAAGCAATTCCACACTGAGGGCGGCTCTGGTATTGTGACCGACCCGCTCACAGCGAATCCGTAATTTTCCTGAACGGAGGAGGGTGGCGGCATAGACTTCTGTATCCACCTGGGCGACGATGGGCATCGATTCACCCGTCAGTTGCTGTTGATCGACGGTCGCTTCGCCACCAATGACCACACCATCGACAGGAATCCGTTCCCCTGGATAGACGATGACCGTTTCGCCGACTTGGACCCGATCACTCTCAATTTGAATAATTTCTCCCTCTCGCTCGACCCAAGCCCAACGCCCGATGGTATCCATCAAATTGGTGGTGGTGCGTTCCGTGGCGCGGGCGGTTTGTTCACGAATTAAATCCCCCAGTTCATGGAGGGTAATTACCAAGGCAGGGGTGACGAGTTTGCCCTGCCAGCCGCTAAAAATCAGGGCAAGTAAATCTAGGCAGTCGATATTAAGTTTATGGTCTTGCCAAAGGCTGGCGATCGCCCGCTGTGCCACCGGAAAACCAGCCCCCAATAAAGTTAATCGCGCCAAACTTGTGAGCAACAAACTTTCCCACTGATTACTTGCTAGACCTAGTGCTGTTGCAAAGAGGGGTAGCGTTAAACTAGATTGCCGCACTTGTGTCCAGAGGGACAAAGCAGCGATTTTTGGGGGCGGACTGGCCGTTATTTGGGTTAGAGGTGCCGCCCGCAACTGTTCGGGTCTGTAGTAAATCACCACCGATGCGGCCCAAGGATTAATCCGAAAGGTTTCGACCCAAGGTAGTGTGGCGAAATAGGCTGATAAGCGACCGTAACCGTTCTCTGGAAAGGCGATTAACTTTAAACGAAGCCGCCCTACAAGTTGGTGGACAATCTTATAGTCAAAGGGAAAATCCCAGGTGAATTGCGAACTAAGCTGGAGAGAGGTCATTAATTTTCGATTGCTTGACTTAGGCGATCGCCTCACCGAGACGGGCTTTATTGAGAATATCCATCAGACGGAGCCCCAATTCCATATCCGAGAAGGAGCCGGCATCATATTGGATCGCCACCGAACTCGCCGAGGCATTAAAACGCACCCCCAGCACATGGTCATCATCCCGCAGCAGCCGTTCTAAATGTTTCGCAAAAAGGCGATCGCCGGCAATTTGATCAATCCGGAGACGAATTCGACCGGGCACAGAATGAACAATTTTTACCCCATCCCCAAAGACATCACTGTGATCCATTTCTGGAGCTGTTGTTTTTTTCTCTGGGCTTACTGTGGGATGTTTTAACTCTTTAAAAACCTGCCGCAAAACAGTGGCAATCCCTAGATTTACCAACAGCGCATTTGCCCCTCGCAACTGGAGGCGACTGGTAATAAATAACCCTAACAAAACAGGCAAAATCATTTCGATTTCTTCATGCTCTTTGACAAAATTTGCCAGTTGAGTCACTTCTGAATCAGGGCTGGTTTGAGATGTATTTTCTACAGAGGTAATTGTGCTGACCATGGCACTATCCTTTTCATGGCAATAATTAACATTGAGACTGAAATTTCAGTCTTAAGCATTGTGATCCTGTACGGCTTCGATGGCAGGAAGTTCTTGCTTAGCAGCCTGTTCCGCTAAAACTTCTGCCTTGGCTTCAGCGACAAGATCGCCAACTTGTTCTCCAGCTTCGGCGATCGCCCCTTTCGTTTTTTGATAGAGAACCACCCCTGTTTTAATGGAGGCTTTCGCCACTGGCTTCAGGATCGACGCAACGGCGGGGGCTAATACCACAGCCCCTGCAACAAGGGCGACGGTTTTGAGGGTGCCGTGACGAGTTAAGGTTTGATTGTAGGCACTTTTGACTTGTTCTAACATTGATTTTCTCCAGAATTTCCGCGTTTTCGGTCAACTACTTTGAGGCTTGATGCTCTTGTCTTTATTATGGCATGGCCTAAGTTTTACCTTTATTAATTTTTACTGTGAATTTAAAAAGTTTTTTGGTGTTGTTTACAGGAATTTATATACACTTAATTTGTTGATTTTATTTCGCAAAAAATATTTTAAGTGCCAATATTTAATAACAGAAAACTTTGGTAAACAACAAAACTAAAGATCCAAGCTGTAACAAAGGGAAGGATGATTGCAATAAGTAAATAACGCACTGACTTTGCCTCACCCCAAATAGCACCGAGGGTCGTCAAACAGGGCATATAAATAAGACTAAATAAACAGTAACTAAAACCCTGGGCAAAGGTAATACTATTGCTCAATTCTTGGGCTGTGGCGACTTCACTTAGGCCATAGAGAACAGCCAGGGCTGCAACTTGGACTTCTTTGGCAACAAAGCCAAACAACACGGAAATCGTCAAAAATGGATTAAAACCGAGGGGGGCCATTATGGGCTGAAATAAGCCGCCAATTTGTCCGGCGTAGGTGTCGAGCCCAGTACTGCCTTCTGGAAAGCTCGTAAGCAGCCAAATCAGACTACTGCCAATAATCATGAAAGTTGAGAGACGTACTACAAATTCTTTCATCTCTCCCCATACTCTCAGGGCGACTTGGGTGAGGGTGGGGAGACGATAGGGAGGCAGTTCTAAAACAAAGGGATCCCGCACGGCAAAATACTTAAAACGACTCAAACAAGCGGCCACGATAAAGGCGGTAACAAAACTCATGAGGTACAACACAAATAAGGTGATCGCCCCTTGGTAGCCCGGCATTACCGCTGCGAGAATAAACACAAACACCTGCAACCGCGCTGAACAGAGGGAGAAAGGAATCACCAGCATCGCCAAGAGGCGCATCCCCCGACTCCGCATCACCCTTGTGCCCATAATCGCCGGGACATTACAGCCAAAGCCCATCATTTGCAGCACAAAGGTGCGACCATCAAGGCCCAAACGCCCCATGAGAGAATCCATTAAATAGGCTGCTCTGGACAGATAGCCACTGCCTTCGAGGAAACTCATCACGATAAAAAAGATGGCCACCAACGGCACAAATGATAACAAGGCGGCAAAACCGGCCCAAACCCCATCTAGTAGTAAGTCATGGAGTAGCGTCGGCAAGGGAGACAGGAGCGGTTCTAAAATGATCTTCTGCAGCCAACCCGTGATGGCATCTACCGGATCCGCACTGGGTAAACCGACTGTCCAGATGAGCCAAAAGACCCCAAACATTGAGATGAAAAAGATCGGTAATCCCCAGACGGAATGCAACAAAATGCCATCCAGTACATTGGTAAAGGTGCGGATAGTGGGCGAGGGCATCTGCAATACCCCTTCAAGGATGGCGTCTACTTCCTCGCTGTGGACGTAGTGGTCATGGAGCGATTGCCTTAAATCCTTAATACGATAGGCTTCTGCCTGTTCATGAACCGTGCGGGTAATGCATTGCAGAACACGGGGACAGCCTTCACCATATTTGGCACTAATGGCATACACGGGAACATTGACCCGTTCGCTGATTGTGGTGGCATCAAATTTGACCCCATAGCGTTTCGCTTCGTCGGCCAGATTTAACACGGTGATCGCCGGCAGACCGAGGGATTTTATTTGCAACAGGAGCCGTAACTGGCGATCAATCTGTGCCGCATTCAGCACCACCACCACCAAATTGACCGCATACTCCTCTAAAAACCGCCGTACCACCTGCTCGTCATCAGAATAACCATTAAGGTCATAAATTCCCGGCAAATCAACACATTCGACGATCTCTTGATCGAGCTTGATCACCGCCCGAAATAAGTCCACCGTCAAACCCGGCCAGTTGGCGATCGCCGCATTGGCTTTAGTGATCCGATTAAAAAACGTCGATTTCCCCGTATTCGGATGCCCCACGAAGGCAATTCGTCGCGTCACATCTTTCCGTTGCGAGTTGATCGGGGTTGCATGGCAATGGTGAATCATCAACTACACCTCAGCGATGCTCACAGAAATATGCTGGGCTTCATCCCGTCGCATGGCAACTTCCGTCGTACTACCAATCCGTAAATGGAGTGGCCCCCCAAGGGCCGCCTTCCGTAAAACCTGAATGGGTTTATCAGGAATAATTCCTAGTGCTTCTAGGCGTGTAATTAAACTTTGACCATATTTACTATCAGAAATTTCACGAACTAGCGCGATTTGCCCAACAGCTAAGTCTAAAAGGGTCATGCTGTTTGTCCTCTTAGCGGATTTAATTTTGAAGAGAATAATAAAAAATATTTGCATTTACTACTTTATAATATTTTTGCATACCGCTAAATCAATGAAATTTTTTGTAACCTAGACCCAGGTAGTCTAGACCTCGATCACCAAAGGCCCCACTTTCGCAACAAAAAGCCCTTGAACTAAAGAAAGCTCAAAAGCATAGTTTGTCTTAGTTTTTCAGCGATCTAAGGGCGATAGAGCGGTTTACAGGAGCGCTTAAGCCATGGATGAGTAACGCAATGTCCTCAGCTAAATAGCGTAAATCACCATCGGGTTATTGAACCGTTTGGTTACGCCAAAGTTCTGGATCGATCGCCACGCCATTGACATAGAGTCCCCAGTGGAGGTGAGGCCCGGTGGAAGCACCACTAGAACCGACAGTACCAATCGCTTGACCTGCTTGGACAAAATCTCCTTCCTTGAGGTTACTGGGAATACTGTTGAGGTGTAGGAAAACGCTAATGACGCCCTGGCCATGGTCGATGCCGACGGTATTGCCGTGTACTTTAAAACCATTTTTCTCGAAGTCAATCAGGGCCACTTTACCGGCGGCAGGAGCGACCACCGGAGAACCATAGCCTGCTGCATAGTCAATGCCGCGATGGTAGTAATCTTGGGCAAAAACGCCATTGTAGTAGCGCCGCACGCCAAAAATCGTTGAAACGCGACCACTATTCGGCCGCAGGAAAGGGCCATTCCAATGTTTTGTGGAGGAGACAATGGCTTTGAGGGTGGCAACACGGTCAAGTTCGTATTGGGTTGCAGGGCCAGAGCCACTACCAGAAAGGGTAATGCGTTGGGTCGGGAAACGGCGGTCTTGGATCCAAACGGCGAGGTTGCGGGTTTCATTGCCATCACTCACCTGGAGGAGGGTTTTGCCGTGGGATTCGAGGGGAGATGTCGGAATTAAAGCTCGGTAGCGATCGCCGGCCGGATCGAGAGGGAAAACAGGGTAAGTATCGGCCTGGGTCGCGCCACTTTTAGTAAAGCGCACCGTTAAAGTATCGGCCTGTTGGGGATCGAGGGTGCCGGGAGGATCAATGATTACGGCCATGCTCTCCCCAAGTTTGGGACTGCTGGGATTGACTGTGACTTGGAGTTGCGGTTCGCTGGTGGCTGATTCTGAAAACCCCACAACTAGGGCAAGGCTGGCAACGAGGGGGAGAAAACGGGGGAAAGAAACAGTCATGGTAAATTGCGTTAGGTCAACAGATTAGAGGGACGGATCGCAGACGAAAAAGTTTACCGACAGTTTAAGCTTTGACGTAGGCGATCGCCTGGCGAGGAATCATAAATTCCCTAGTGGAGCTGCGGTCTACGACACAAAGACAGTGGGGATCTTGCCATAAAATTTTGCCAATGATGACATCATTGGTCAGGAGTTTAATCTCCACTTCCCCCTTTACTTTGACGAAGCTCTGGATGCGACGCACACTCGGATAGCCCGTATTAAATTCTGTCATAATGGCGAATTAACTTTTATTGATTAGCTTAACCGACAAGTATGGTGCTGGAATTTACGAAATATCAAGGTCTGGGTAATGATTTTATTCTGCTGGATAATCGCCAGCAAACGACGCCCCTCGTCACCCCGGAGCAAGCCATTCAACTGTGCGATCGCCACTTTGGCATTGGTGCCGACGGTGTGATTTTCGCTCTGCCAGGCCAGGCTGGTGCCGACTATACCATGCGCATTTTTAATTCCGACGGCTCTGAACCGGAAATGTGCGGCAACGGGATTCGTTGTCTAGCCCGCTTCATTGACCACCTCGAAGGGGGAAATCCGTCCGGTAAAACCTACAGCATCCATACCCTAGCGGGGATGATTCGACCCCGGTTAGAAGCCGACGAACTGGTGCGGGTTGATATGGGTGAACCGATCCTCACAGCAACAGATATTCCCACTACCCTCAAAGACAGTAACGCTCAGGCGGTGAATCAACCTCTCGACGTCGCTGGAAAAACCTGGACGGTGACCTGTGTGAGCATGGGGAATCCCCACTGTATTACCTTTGTCGAAGATGTGGCGGCGATCGCCCTAGAGACCATTGGCAAAGATTTTGAGCACCACCCGGCTTTTCCCCAACGGATTAATACTGAATTTATTGAAGTAGTTCGTCCCGACTACATCAAAATGCGGGTCTGGGAACGGGGCGCGGGGATTACCCTTGCCTGCGGGACAGGGGCCTGTGCGTCGGTGGTGGCTGGGGTCTTAACGGGCCATTGCGATCGCCTTTGTACCGTAGAACTACCGGGGGGTTGTCTCCAGATCGAATGGTCAGCGGCAGACAATCACATCTATATGACTGGGCCAGCAGCCATTAGCTTCCAGGGTCAAGTGACCCTCTAGGCTCTTGGGGCGATCGGCAAGCGAAACGAAAACGTCGATCCTTCCATCCAGCGGCTTTCAATCTCTAGGGCAGTGCCCATCTGGTTGAGGTAAGTCTGACAGAGCAATAACCCCAGGCCAGTCCCTTTCTCATTGTCGGTGCCTGGGGCTGACAGTTGATAGCTATGGCTACGAATTTTTTTAAGGGTTTCGGGCTTCATTCCCAGCCCCGTATCTCTGACCCCCAATTCCACATATTGACCACTCCGGCGCGCGAACAAGGTGATCGTTTCACCGTGACGGGAATATTTCACCGCATTGCCCAGGAAATTACGCAGCACAACCCCGATAAGCTCTAAATTGCCTAGAACTTGTAATTGGGGCTCCATTTCAACTTGTAAGGTCACATTTTTTCGTTGGGCGCAGTCCTGGCACCAGGGCAACACATGGTCGGCGATCGCCTCGACTTTGATCATCTCAATGGGAACCACTTCCGTCTGGAGTTGCTGCTGCGCCCATTGCAACATCTGCATCACCTTCATTTCCGTTTGGTCAAACTTGTTGCAGACTTCGGGAATTAAAATTTCTAGCTCCTCCGGCTCTAGGGCCTGGGCGGCCAAGAGTTCTATCACCGACCGGAAACTAATCAGGGGACTGCGCAGATCGTGGGACAACACCGCTAACAGTTGATCCTTGAGGTTATTGCTTCGATCTAGGGATTGTACTTGCACCGTGAGCAGCTTAATTTTGTTTTGCTTGCGTTTTAGATTACGGCGCAAACGGAGCAAATCTTCTACCTGGTGCGCCAGCATTTGCAGCAGTTCCCGTTCAGTGGCCGTCAATTTACGGGGTTGTTCATCAATTAAGCACAGGGTACCCAGGGGATAGCCGTCCCCAGAGCGGATGGGATGACCCGCATAGAAACGAATGTAGGGTTTTCCAGTAACAAGGGGATTGTCCCAAAAGCGTTCATCGGCCAAGGTATCCGGGATTTCAAAAATGTCTGCCTCTCGAATCGCATGGCCACAAAAGGAAACATTGCGGGGGGTTTCCGTTGCCGTTAAGCCGACCTTCGCCTTAAACCACTGCCGACAATCATCCACGAGGGAAATCAGAACGATTTTGACCCCAAACAGTCGCGCCGCGAGGTTGACAATGCGATTAAATTCAGGCTCCTGGGGGGTATCTAAAAGATCCTGTTGGAACAATGATTTGAGGCGTTCTGCTTCATGGGGCAAAGGTTCGGGGGTTCGCATCACTTCAGGATTTCCTTACTGCTGTGAAAAGATTATTTTCTCTCTCCAAGGTACCCAAACTAGAAATATTTTGTGCGCCCCTGAAACCTCAAAGGAGCCTTCAAATCAAGTCTCTGTCGCTAGGGGATCACTTTGGATCTATTTTTAAATGACCTTTAGAGGGTCGCAAAGGCTGGGGCGATCGCCAAGTTACTGGTGACCGTTTGCACATCATCAAGGGCTTCGATCGTGTCGATCATTTTGAGGATCGTTTGGATCTGTACTTCGTCGGTGAGGTTCATTTCTGTCTCCGGGAACCAGCGCAACTCCGCCTCTTTTACCGTAAAGCCTGCATCCTGCAAGGTTTGGTTGAGGTGTTCTAGGTTCTCAACGGCACTGAGGACTTCCACCTCATCGCTGTCTTCGAGGGCACTATAGCCTTCTGCTTCGCCGATCAAAGATGCCTCCAGCAGTGCCTCTTCATCAATGTCGCCCGTGAGCGTCACCACCCCTTTGTGGCTAAACATCCAGCTCACACAACCCGTTTCTCCCAAATTGCCACCATTTTTGCTAAAGGCAGAACGTAAATCCGCCGCTGTGCGGTTGCGGTTGTCGGTGAGGGCTTCGATCAAAATCGCCACGCCCCCGGCCCCGTAGCCTTCGTAGCGAATTTCTTCGTAATTGGCTTCGCCATCATTGTAGGTACCCGCTCCCTTGGCGATCGCCCGTTCGATATTTTCATTGGGGATACCCGCAGCCTTTGCCTTTTCAATGGCAGTACGGAGTTGAAAATTCCCCGCCGGATCAGGGAGACCATGGCGCGCCGCAACAATGATCGCCCGGGATAACTGAGTAAACGTTTTCCCCTTCTTGGCATCAACCCGTGCCTTTTGTCGTTTAATATTTGCCCACTTACTATGTCCAGCCATGGTGAATGCTCAAATCAAATCATCACTGTTGCTTTCTTCTTAAACCATAACAGGCCACCAATACACAGCAGATTTTGAACCTGTCAGTAAAACTTTACCTTAGGTAATCCACCCGAAAGATTAGGTTATCCTGATTGTAATTGACAATTCCTGTATTTTTTGACCAGCGTTGGATGGGGGCACCAGTGAGCAACAACAGTCATAATGAAGCACATAACTATCAAGATTCTGAGTTTGAAGACGAACTCCTAGAACTGTTTGAAGACCTCGACGCAGAAACCTCTGCCCCCCCAGCGACCGATTTTCCCAAGGAGATCGATCCGAAAGTTTCATTTATCAGCTTCGCGAATAACTTTGAAGAACTTTTAGCCTTCGAGGAAGTGACATCCCCCCAGTCCCAAACGCCTCAGCAAGCCTCGTCCCAAAACGAAGCAGACCTCGAAGCCGACTTAGAAGCTCTCCTCCAAGATACTGATCCCAACCAACCCTCCGAAACAGAAACTTACGCCACCGAGAGCGAACCTTATTTTCCCCTCGAAGATCCCGTTTCCCCGCCCCTCAAACGCCCCAAGGCCATTTCCTCCCAGATCTCCCCGGTTACCAACGGTCAGATCACCTACTACCCTCCCCTAGAGGATCTCGGTCAATACCTAGAAGTGTCACCAGGCTCGTCGGCCAACTCTGTTGACTGGCAAGCCCTCACTCAACTCATTGAACAAACTCCGAGCGCTCCTAGCCCTAGTCCCTCCCCCAAAAAACGCCCCCAAATTGCCATTTCCAAACAGACGGACTTTGGTGAATTAGAAGCCCTGCTCCAACAGGCAGACACCATGGGAGGGCCTCCCATTACCACCACCAGCGGCCCTAGTACAAATCGTCAACGCTCCCAAAAGGTCAACAGCTTTGAGCAGACCATGCGGATTCCCGTCAAGCAACTCGATAACCTTAGTAACTTGATGGGAGAACTCGTGGTCAACCGCAATACCCTCGAACAAAGCCAAGAAAAACTCCGGCAATTCCTCGACAATCTCACGGGCCAAGTGCAACGGCTCAACGACATTGGTAGCCAGATGCAAGATCTTTATGAACGTTCTCTCCTGGAGCGTTCCCTGCTGGCCAGTCGTGGTCAAAGTAGTGAATATCACTTTCCCCCAGGTTTCACCGATAAGGCGGATGCCCCCGGTCGCCATCGTTCCCAAGAATATGATCCCCTAGAAATGGATCAGTTCACCGGCTTTCACCTCCTTTCCCAGGAGATGATTGAACTGATTGTGCGGGTGCGAGAATCTTCTTCGGATATCGAATTTCTAGTCGATGACAATGAACAAGTTGCCCGTAATCTCCGGCAGGTCAGTACGCAGCTCCAGGAAGGCTTGACTAAATCACGGATGATTCCCTTTGCCCAAGCAGCCGATCGCCTGGTGCGCCCCGTCCGAGAAATTTCCCTCAAACTCAATAAGCGAGCCTCCCTCAATGTCGAAGGTCGAGAAGTGCTCATTGACAAAATGATCCTAGAGCAGCTCTATGATCCCCTGACTCACCTGATCAACAACGCCATTACCCATGGGATTGAGTCCCCGGAAGTACGCCTCAGTAAAGGTAAGCCTGCGGCGGGGGTTGTCTCCCTCAAAGCCTATATTCAGGGAAATCAAATTGTGATTGCCATTGCCGATGATGGTGCGGGGATGGATTCTGAAGCCCTCGTCCACAAAGCCCTCGAAAAAAACCTGATTACCCCTGATCAATTATCGGATCTCAGTCAACAGGATATTTATGATTTTATTTTTCATCCTGGCTTTACCACCAAGGCGCAGGCCGATGACTTTTCTGGTCGGGGGGTTGGCATGGATGTGGTCCGCACTGCCCTGGGGAGTATTCGAGGCACAATCACCATTGACTCCGCCCTGGGTAAAGGTACAACGTTTACCATCCGGCTACCCCTCACCCTCAATATCTGTCGCGCTTTATTTTGTCTCAATCGCCACGCCCGCATTGCTCTGCCCATGGATGGGGTTGAAGATATGCAGACCTACACCCTCGACCAAGTGGAACAGGAAGGCCGCAGACGTTATATTCGCTGGCGAGATTCTCGATTGCGGGTGTATCCCCTCAGTAATCTATTGACGCTCCAACGACAAATTGGGCGGGGCTCAATTTATGGAGGGGTTGGGGATCCTGACCAAATTCCCGTTGTGATCCTGCGCAGTGCGGGCAATCTCCTGGCGATTCAAGTGGATCAGGTGCTAGGGGAACAGGAAATCGTGATTAAACAGATCGAGGGGCCGATTCCGAAACCAGCGGCGATCGCCGGGGCGACAGTCCTGGGGGATGGCACAGTTATGCCTGTGGTTGATGTGTTAGAGCTGATTGAACTTGCGGCCCAGGGACGGGTCAGGGCCAAGGCTACCACCTGGCAAGATAATCCGGCCTTACACTTGCTCGTGCCAGAGATGGTACAAACGGAGCCCATTGTGTTGATTGTGGATGATTCAATCACGGTGCGTGAACTCCTCTCGATGAGTTTCACAAAGGCTGGCTATCGGGTTGAGCAGGCCCGGGACGGCCAGGAAGCTTGGGAAAAACTGCGGGGAGGCTTACCCTGTGAACTGGTCTTTTGCGATATTGAGATGCCGCGCATGGATGGCTTAGAGCTATTATCTCGCATTCAAAAAGACCCGAATTTAGAAAAAATTCCGGTGGCCATGCTGACATCAAGGGGGGCCGATCGCCACCGACAAATGGCCGCTGAACTGGGGGCAAGTGCCTATTTTACGAAACCCTATTTAGAAGAAGTGCTGTTGGATGCAGCCCAAAAAATGCGCCAAGGGGACGTGTTGCTGCCAGGCAGTACGAAACAGCCCACGGTCTCGGAGCCTGGGGACGGGATGGGCGATTTTGAACCCCTAGATGATGCGTCGGTAAAAATAACGGCCCCAAGGATTTTGATTGTGGATGATTCGGTGACGGTGCGAGAATTGTTAGCCATTACCTTCCAAAAGGCGGGCTACCATGTGGAGCGGGCCCGGGATGGTGAAGAGGCTCTAGAGCAGTTGTTGGAAAATCCCGATTTTAGTTTGGTGTTCTGTGATATTGAGATGCCGCGCCTAGATGGTTTGGCGTTGCTCGAAGAAATTCAACAATATCCTGAATTGGCCCACATTCCCATTGCGATGTTGACCTCGCGCGGGGCCGGACGACACCGGAGAATTGCGGCGGACCGGGGGGCAAAGGCCTATTTCACAAAGCCCTATGTGGAAGATCATTTGCTAGAAGCAGCGGCCCGGTTAATGGCTGGGGAAATTTTACTAGACGAAAATGGTAAGGTGGTGGCGTAACTTTGGGCTGGCGATCGCCGTCTATATTTTCATCAATTGTTTTAGGTGTCAGGGGACTCGCCATGGTGCGCAGTGCTAAATTTCAGGGGCAGTGGCTCGGATTGGGGCTATGGATCGGACTTGGACTATGGGGGCCGGGGGCTTTGCCCGGTAATGCCGTTGAGATCGAAGTGGGCATTGTCCAACGATTCGGAGAAGAGCAAAACGATACTTTGACCATCTCCAGTCTGCCGGGCGATCGCCTTGAGGTGGACATTATCAGCGGCGGCCAACAACAGACGCTCCAGACCAATCAAGTCACCCTAGAGGTCGCCCAGCAACCCTTGCCCCAGGCGGAATTAGCGGAATATATCGTCCTCAGTGACCAGGGTACCTTTGAGACGGCAGAGGACAGCGCAAAATTTTGGCGTTCCCTCGGCATTGAAGTAGAAATTACCCAACCCGGTCGCTGGCAAGTCTGGGCGAAACGGGATGTCTACCAAACGCCTCTCCTCCGGCGGTTGTTGCTCCAGGAATTAAAAGCGAAGGGTTACACCACCCCTTATCTCAGTTCGACGGTGCGTACCGAAAAGGCGATCGCCTCCTTTGTGGTGGGGGGGTACCGGTACAATCGGGCCAATGTGACGATCCGTTCGCGCAACGGTTTGTTTAATGTCCAAGAAGACGGCGGCCCAGAAAGTCGCTTTGCCGGGGAACTCAGGCTCCAGCCCAACGCCTACGGTACTTTTACCCTTGTTAATGACGTCGATATTGAGGTGTATTTACGGGGTGTTGTGCCCCACGAAATTGGCCCCAATGCCCCTGATAATGCCGTCGAAGCCCAGACAATCATTGCCCGCACCTACGCTCTACGCAATTTACGGCGCTTTGAAGCTGACGATTACGAACTCTGTGCCACGATCCATTGCCAAGTTTATAAAGGTCTCCAGGGCACCAGTCCCCGCATTGACCAGGCGATCGCCCGCACCAAAGGTTTAGTGCTCACCTACAACAACGAATTAGTCGATGCCCTGTATTCCTCTACCACTGGCGGCGTAACCGCTTCCTTTAGCGATGTGTGGGATGGGGCAGAGCGGCCTTATCTCAAAGCCGTGATTGATTCTCCAAATCCAGTCTGGGATCTAAAAGGCAACTCCCTCGCTGATGAACAGGCTTTTCGGAAATTTATCGCTCTCAACCAAGGCTTTAACGAAACGGGGCGGACTGTCTTTCGCTGGGAAAGATCCGCCACTCTCCAGGAATTAGCCACGACTCTACAAACCTATCTAGAGCGCACCCAAAATCCCCTCGCGGGCATCCAAACGGTTCAAAAACTAGAGATTAAGCGGCGATCGCCTTCGGGACGTGTCCTGGAGTTGGATGTCACCACCGACCGGGGCATTGTCAAACTCCTGAAAAATGAAATTCGCAGTGCCCTGGGGCCGCCCCGCAGTACCCTGTTTTACCTACAACCCAACCTCAATCCCCAAAATCAACTCACGGGCTATACCTTTGTGGGCGGTGGGTTCGGCCATGGGGTCGGCATGAGTCAATATGGCTCCTACAATCTCGCTAACTTGGGCTGGTCAGCAGCGCGGATCCTCCAGTTCTATTATCCTGGCACCACCCTCCAACCCTTGGATGAGTCCATTGTCTTTTGGCGGGAAACCCCCTAGAGATAGGTGGCAACGGCGCGTAAAGAGTCAGGGATGGTGATCGCCTCAGGAAATTCTAAAGTTGTTTCCGAACTGCCGAGGTACCCGGAGGTGGTAAAGGCCATCAACATCCGCCCTAAAGCAACCCACACCACCCGATCAAATTCCCAATCTCCCTGGCGCGGCGTATAGCAAGCAATGGATTTCAACGCCCAAAAATAACTGTTGCGCACCACCGAGCCGCCTTTTTTGTAGGGGGGCAGATCATCTTGGTGAATACAGAGAATGTCATCCTGGAGAGCTACAACACGCATAAACACTGATCGGCGAAACACACACAGGCCCATTTTAAATCACCGCAAAATTCTCAAGGTCAAACCGAGCCGCTGCAGCGGCTAATTTCCGCAATAAACGATTCGTGAAATTTCTGCTAATTTCTTGGGGGCGATCGCAATTGTAGTGTTGCGAGCAAGGGGTAAAATATGACCTTGCCCCCCGACCTAGGAGACCCCCTTTAAAATGCTCGCCAAACGAATTTTGCCTTGCCTCGATGTGAATGCTGGACGGGTTGTCAAAGGTGTGAATTTTGTCGATCTCAAGGATGCTGGCGATCCGGTGGAGTTGGCGAAGGTTTATAACGATGCGGGGGCTGACGAATTGGTTTTCCTCGATATTACCGCCACCCACGAAGACCGCGACACCATTATCGATGTGGTCTACCAAACCGCAGAACAGGTCTTTATTCCCCTCACCGTCGGCGGTGGCATCAGTACCACGGCCCAGATTAGAAACCTCCTGCGGGCCGGGGCCGATAAAGTCAGTATCAATTCTTCGGCGGTGCGGAACCCGGATTTTATCAATGAAGCGGCGGAACGGTTTGGCAATCAGTGCATTGTGGTGGCGATCGATGCCCGACGGCGTCCGGACCCGGCCAATCCGGGTTGGGATGTTTATGTGCGGGGCGGCCGCGAAAATACCGGTATTGATGCCCTGGGCTGGGCGAAGGAAATGGCCCAACGGGGCGCTGGGGAACTGCTTGTCACGAGTATGGATGCTGATGGTACCCAAGCGGGTTATGACCTAGAACTTACCAAGGCGATCGCCAATGCCGTCGAAATTCCGGTCATTGCCTCCGGGGGAGCGGGCAACACCCAGCATATTTACGAAGCCCTGACGACGGGGAAAGCAGAGGCCGCCCTTTTAGCCTCATTGCTCCACTATGGTCAACTGACCGTCGCCGAAATTAAGACCTACCTCCAACAGCATCAAGTGCCCGTGCGCCCAACCCAAATCACTCAGTAAGGGGCAGTAATCGTTGGCCGTAAACCAAGGCCTGGTGGCAATAAACGAGGCCTTCGGCTCGGCTGGCGATCGCCTGAGGTTTGAGCATTGATTTTTCCTGGGGAAGTACACCAATTTTCGCCTGGAGAGCTGCCGCCACCGCTGCCTGGGCATAGGGGGGAATTTCCCCATAATCTGCGTAATGTTCTATTAAGGCAATGTCCCCTGGTGGTAAACGCAGGCCCTGGGCGATCGCCACGAGGAGATGGACGCGCCGTAGGGGTTGCTGGGGTTGGAAAGTATGGTCAGGAAAACCAGAGAAAAAACAGCCTTGATATCCCTGTTGAATGGCCTCGGCGGCAGGCAAATGGGACGGCACATCGAAAAATTGTTTCCGGGGCCGTCGGGGACTGGGGTGAAATATGGCCTGGATCCACAGGGCAAACTGGGCGCGATTGAGGGGCTGATCGGGGAAAAATTGGCCCTGGGCTGAACCGTGAATGTAGCCAAGATTGGCGATCGCCTGGATAAAGGGTTTGGCCCAGTGGTTTTGCACATCGCTAAAGGTCGGCAAATAGGGCAGGGGATCGACCAACCCAGGCGCAGCCAAAACGGGTAATTCCCCCTGTAAAACCAAGGCTTGGTGCAAAAAAGCAGCCATTTCTCCCCAGGTGATTCGCTGGAGGGGTCGCAGATCAACTTGGGGCTGGGTCACGACCAAATGGTGTTGAGTTGCAGCGGCGATCGCCCCCATCACCGTCGAAGGAATCTGGGCATAGTCTCGAAAAGCCCGTAATACCGCTGGATTTCCTGGACTCAACCCTAAACCCCGTACCAACGCTTCTAGCACTTCAAACCGTTTCAGCACAGCTTGGGGGCGAAAGGTACCATCGGGATAACCCGTCAAAAATCCCATGGAGACCGCTTGGGCGATCGCCGCCTGGTCTTGGCGCGCAACATCTGGGAATTCCGGCACAAAAGTGCCCCAGGGTCGTGGCAGATCAAAACATTGGACCAGCACCCTGGCAAACTCAGTCCGGGTCAGTGGTCGAGCCGGATCAAACCCAGGCCCAAACCAAGCCCCTAAACCCTTGACCATAGCAAGCTGATTACTAAACGGCATGGCCCAATGGTCAAGGGAGGGAACCAGGGGATCAGGATTAGAGCGATTCATATTGGGCATAGCTAGGGATGCAACCGAGGCAAATCACTCGGCCACGGATTGAACACAGGCGCAAATTGTCCCCATGATAGATTCTTCCGCAGGACTTGCCAGATTTTTGTCAGATTATTGAGTTCTGGCCCTTTTCCTTTCTTGAGGTTTGTAACATCCAGAACAAAAAGCCCCAAAATCAATGCAGTAAACTCATTGGGCACATGACAGGAAAACATTTAACCAAGGGGATGACCCATGCGCCTGGAGCAATTGCAAGCATTTTTGGCGATCGCCGCCACCGGAAATTTTGGTCAAGCAGCCCAGCAATGTGGCGTCACCCAATCCACCGTCAGTCGCCAAATTCAAAGCCTTGAGGCCGCCGTCGGGATGCCCCTTTTTCACCGCAGTGCCCAGGTTAAACTCACCCTGGCGGGGGAACGGTTTCTGCCCTACGCCCGCAAAATTTGTAGCAGTTGGGACAATGCCCGTGCCGAAATCAATGATCTCCTCGCGGGCAATCAATCGGAACTCTGCGTCGCTGCCATTCACTCCGTCTGTGCTTACCATCTGCCGCCCGTACTCCAACAATTTTGTCGGATGTACCCCCAAACCCAACTGCGAGTCACCGCCCTCGGCAGCGATCGCGCCCTAAAAGTGCTGCGGGATAGCCTTGTGGATGTGGCCATTGTCATGAATAATCGCTTTCTCACCGCCAGTCCCGATATGGTCGTGATGCCCCTCTACAAGGAAAGCGTTGAAGTCCTCCTCAGCAGACATCATCCCCTCGCCCAAAAGGAAAAATTAAGCTGGATCGATATCGCGAGCTACCCCCAAGTGGTCTTTAAGGACGGCTACGGTATGCAACGCTACGTGCAAGATCAGCTCGCCAACCACGGCCTCGCCCCCACGGCCACCGTTGAACTCAATAGCCTCGATGCCTTCCGTGGCCTGGTACGCCAGGGCGATATGATTGCGCTCTTGCCCCAATCTGCCCTCGTCGAAGCCCGCACTGATTCTGCCCTTGTGGTCAAACCTTTACCCGATGCCATGGATATGCGGGAAGTTGTCCTCGTCACGACTAGCGATCGCCTAGAGATTCCCCCAATTCAATATTTTTGTAGTCTCATTACCCAACTTCTTTCCCAACCGCGCCTCGATACCCTCAGTGCCTAGGTCTCGGTTTAGAAAAAGACCCATAAAAAAATTGCCCCGACCAGGGTCAGAGCAAGGAACTGAGGTGACAGCCCACCATTGGTGTAAGTTAGTTGCCGTCAACTAATTTAGAGATCCACTTCGCTCAGTTCACGGGTCATGTGGTCAAACGGTTCATCGATAAAAGCCGTATTCGCAATGCCAGCCGCCGCCGCCATTTCCTTAATCGCATCCTTAAGGAATTGAATTCCCCGAACCGTCGGTGCAATGGGCACCCCTAGGGAATTATAGGTTTCTCTCAAACCCTGTAGGACTCGCTCGTTGAGAACGTCCATATCCCCAGCAATTAAGGCATAGGTGCCATAGCGGAGGTAGTAGTCCATATCCCGCAAGCAAGCAGAAAAGCGACGGGTCGTATAGGCATTGCCCCCAGCTAAGAGCAGTTCAGGGACCGCTTCAAAGAGACTATTAGCCGCGGCCTTGACGATCTCCGCAGATTGACTATTGATCATCGCCGCAACGGTGATTCGGTCATTCCCCGAAGCAAAGTAGTCTTTGAGGCTCTCGATGGCATCACGGTCAAAGTAACGCCCGGTGGTATCGTAATTTCTGATCAGACTTGTAACAGCGTCCCGCATTAAATTTTCTCCGAACAGCAGTTTTATTAAGCGCGTTTAGAAAAGGATCATCCCAGGGGGATGAGAAGCTTCGTTTTATATTGACATACTCCCATGACTGAAGTACATGGTTTTTCCCTCGGGTAAAGACCCCAGGACGAGCCTGTTTTACGTCGCCCAAAGGAGTGGAGGATGTCTTTTCTCGTAATTTTATACGGCATTTATAATCCCAGGTTTCGGGGCGTATTGATTACATTTCTTTAAAAAAAATAATAAAACTGCTCTAAATCTGAGATCTAAAAGACGATTTTTGTTTTTCCCAAGCTGTACCGAGGCTGTGGCCATCCATGCCAGATGGGGCGACTTTCTGTAAATATTTTGGTGAAATTTTGGCGATCGCCTGACCCGGAGCTTTAAATCTAACCTACCCTGACAGTAAACAGTTCCTGGGCCGCAACCAGTGGAGATGTGACCCAGACTACAACGAACTGCCATAACTCTTTCTAGGATCAAGCGAACTGTGTCGGCGTGAATCCCATCGCTTGCCGGATCCTACCAGTGAAGATTAAGAATTGTTTGTGAGGCACCCCACCATGACCCAGACAGCAACCGATGTTTTACGGCTGATCCAAGAGGAAAATATTCAAATTATTGACCTCAAGTTTGTTGATCTGCCAGGCATTTGGCAACATTGCTCGTTTTACCAAGATCAACTGGACGAAGCTTCCTTTGTTGATGGGGTGCCCTTTGACGGTTCAAGCATTCGAGGCTGGAAAGCGATTAACGAGTCTGACATGGCGATGGTGCCTGATCCCACAACCGCTTGGATCGATCCATTTTGTAAAGAAAAAACCCTCAGCCTCATTTGTTCCATCAAAGAACCCCGCACGGGGGAGTGGTACAGTCGTGATCCCCGCAGCATTGCCCAAAAAGCCGTGGACTATCTCACAGCCTCTGGCCTGGGCGATACTGCCTATTTTGGCCCCGAAGCAGAATTTTTCGTGTTTGATGATGTGCGTTTTGACCAGACGGAGAATAAAGGGTTTTATTACGTTGATAGCGTCGAGGGTCGCTGGAATTCAGGCCGCAAAGAACCGGGGGGCAATCTCGCCCACAAACCGGGCTACAAACAGGGGTATTTCCCCGTACCACCAACGGATACCCTCCAGGATATGCGCACAGAAATGCTGCTGACCATGGCGAAATGCGGCGTTCCCATCGAAAAGCACCACCACGAAGTCGCCACCGGGGGCCAAAATGAATTAGGGTTTCGCTTTGCAACGCTCCTCAAGGCCGCAGATTATTTGATGACCTATAAGTATGTGATCAAAAATGTCGCCCGTAAGTATGGCCGCACCGTGACATTTATGCCGAAACCACTGTTTAACGACAACGGCTCCGGGATGCACACCCACCAATCCCTCTGGAAAGAAGGTCAACCACTATTTTGGGGCGATCGCTACGCCAATCTCAGTCAACTAGCGCTCCATTACATTGGTGGCATCCTCAAACATGCCCCAGCCCTGCTCGCTTTCTCTAATCCCAGTACCAATTCCTACAAGCGTCTCGTTCCCGGCTTCGAGGCCCCGGTGAATTTAGCCTATTCCCAAGGCAATCGTTCGGCGTCGGTGCGCATTCCCCTGTCTGGGCCAAACCCCAAAGCCAAACGCCTTGAATTCCGTTGCCCTGATGCCACGGCCAACCCCTATCTAGCCTTTGCGGCGATGCTCTGTGCGGGCATTGATGGCATTAAAAACGCCATTGATCCAGGTGATCCCCTAGATGTTGATATCTACGATTTGACCCCAGAGGAACTGAGCAAAATTCCTTCAACTCCCGCTTCCCTAGAAGCTGCCCTCGAAGCCCTCCAACAGGATCACGACTTTTTAACAGCAGGCAGTGTCTTTACGACAGATTTCATTGAGAATTGGATTGAGTACAAATTAGACGCCGAAGTGAATCCCCTCCGGTTACGGCCCCATCCCTACGAATTTGCCCTTTATTACGATTGCTAAATGGCAACCTAGCTCCACAAAAAAATCCCACTGCCGATAGTAGTGGGATACAAACTAATTTATTTGTGACGACAGCTAGACTAAACGGCTGTGTCGAGTAGTAATGCTACGAAAAATGCTTTAGTAGCGGCTACGGCCACCCCCACGGGAAGCCGGACGACGGTCTTCACGGGGTTTTGCTTTGTTAACCTTGAGGTCACGACCCATCCATTCAGCACCATCTAGGGCTTCAATGGCCGCATTTTCTTCGTCTTCGCTAGACATTTCCACAAAGGCGAATCCTCTCGGTCTGCCAGTTTCCCGGTCAGTGGGAACTTGGACACGGTTTACCTTGCCATATTCGGCGAAGGTTTCTTTTAGGTCCTCATCAGTAACCTGATAGGACAAATTTCCAATGTAAATCGACATAATTAACGAATATTCTTCCGAATCGGAGAATCGTAGAGGGCAGAGATTCGGAAAGCTACGCAGTCAGGAAAACTTTAGACAATCTTACTTAACTGGATCAAATCCTTATCTTGTTACGTTTGATTATAGCTGCTCGATTTGATTTTTAATCAGATGTTTCAATTTTTGAGGGTCTTGGGCAGGGAAAAGTTAATCCTACGACTCTTACTGCAAAAATTCTTTACAATCCTGGGAGGATAAGTTGCTAATTTGGGGGGCATTGTATGGGGTTTCCGGTTGTTTATCATCCTGATTATGTGACGCCGATTCCGGAGGAGCATCGTTTCCCGATGCCGAAGTTTCGGTTATTGCATGGGTTGCTGTTGGGGGATGGGGTGATTCAACCGGAGCAAGTTTACCAACCGCAATTGCCAGATCGAGCCTGGCTAGAACTTGTCCACGAACCGGACTATGTGACGGCCTATTGCCAGGGAACCTTGACCCCAAAGGCCCAACGGCGCATTGGTTTGCCCTGGAGTGCGGGGGTCGTCCAACGGACTTTGACGGCGGTGGGAGGAACGATTTTGGCGGCGCAGTTGGCCCTAGAGCATGGGTTGGCCTGTAATACGGCGGGGGGAACACATCATGCTTTTCCGGGCTATGGGTCAGGATTTTGTATTTTGAATGATTTGGCGATCGCCACCCGGACAATTCAGCAACGGGGCTTGGCGCAGCGGATTTTAATCGTCGATCTCGATGTGCATCAGGGGGACGGCACGGCGTTTATTTTCCAAGATGACCCGACGGTATTTACTTTTTCGATGCACTGCGAGGTGAATTTTCCCAGCCAAAAGCAGCGCAGTGATTTAGACCTCGGCCTACCGGAAGGATTGGACGACGATGGCTACCTGCAAATTTTGGCGCACCATCTAGAAGATCTTTTGAGTCAGGTGAAGCCGGATTTGGTGTTTTACGATGCGGGGGTGGACACCCATGTGGGCGATCGCCTCGGTAAATTAGCGATGACGAACACGGGTCTGTATCGGCGGGAGCGGCTGGTGTTGAGTACCTGCTTGGCGGCGGGTTATCCCGTGGCCTGTGTGATTGGTGGAGGCTATGCAAAAAATATCCATGACCTTGTATATCGCCATTCCCTGCTCCATCGGGCGGCGCGAGATGTTTATTAAACGGCCAAAAATTCCTGGATGACAGCCTGGCTGAGTTCATGGGTACTCCCAGAAGCAACAATGCCCCCTTTCTGCATCGCGTAGTAACGGTCAGCTTGGCGCACAAAGTGCAAGTGTTGCTCGACTAAAAGCACTGAAATCCCCGTTTCCGCAATAATTTGTTTCACAGCCGCTTCGATTTCTAAAATGATCGACGGCTGAATTCCTTCGGTGGGTTCATCTAGGATTAGTAACTTTGGTCGACCCATTAAAGCGCGGGCGATCGCCAACTGCTGCTGCTGACCCCCACTCAAATCGCCCCCCATCCGGTGCAGCATCTCCTTAAGCATCGGGAATAAATTCAAAATTTCTGAGGGAATATTGCTCTTATTGCGACGACCCTTGGGTAAAGCTTCTAGGCCGAGGAGGAGATTTTCCTTAACCGTGACCCGGGGAATAATTTCTCGTCCTTGGGGAACATAGCCAATCCCAGACCGGGCACGGCGATCCGTCGCGAGGGAATTAATTTCCTGGCCCATAAAACGCAGTTTTCCGGTGCGGGGCGGCAACAATCCCATAATTGTTTTCAGAAGCGTTGTTTTGCCGACGCCATTGCGACCAATTAGACAAACCATCTCCCCTTGGGGCACATTCAAATCCACATTCCGCAAAATGTGACTTTCACCGTAATAGACATTGAGATCAGAAACATTCAGAACTGGGGCATCGTTAGCTTGGGTCATGGTTTCAGAAAAACAAAAAGGGGGAATATTGGCTCCCTAATCATAGACAGGAATTCTCCCCCCATTTCGTAACAAAAACAGCAGTATTTTTTTAAATGCGTCCCGTGCTGCCAGATTTAGAGCTCACCACAATCGGCGATCGCAATTTCCTGTTTCGGGGCACCACTACCAGAACCTTGGGCTTCCATAGCTTTGACCACATCCATACCTTCGATAACCTTACCGAAGACCACGTGCTTACCGTTGAGCCAAGGGGTTAAGGTTGTGGTGATAAAGAACTGAGAGCCATTGGTATTGGGGCCACGGTTCGCCATACTCAGCAAACCTGGAACATTGTGGCGCAGTTCAAAGCTTTCGTCTTCAAAAGTGTCTCCATAAATGGATTCACCGCCGGTGCCGTTGCCATTGGTAAAGTCTCCCCCTTGGCACATGAATTCAGGGATCACCCGGTGAAATTTGGAGCCTTTGAAATGGAGGGGTTTGCCCCGTTTGCCGATGCCTTTTTCACCAGTGCAGAGGGCGCGGAAATTTTCAGCGGTTTTGGGGGCAACGTCGGCCCGTAGTTCAAAAACAATGCGTCCGGCACTTTCGCCGCCGATGGTGATATCAAAAAAAACTTTGGGGTTGGGCTGTTCGCTCACGATTACTTGTCCTAAAAAATGTCGTCTCTTTAACCAAATGGTACTGCAAGGGTGGTCAGGGGCGATCGCCCGTAAAGAAATCGAGAAGTACATTCTTCATCCACAACGTTATTGGCAGTTGACATATGGCAACAGCAGGACTAGATTGAGTATTACTATTCCAATCAAAATACAGATGACCAGTAACATGGGACGTCAATGGGCAAGCTACACCACAACAAAGAAATCGCGGCCGCCATACAAGAAGCATTAGAGCAAGGTTGGACATTCAAAAAATCTAGTGGTTCTGCCCATGCTTTTGGGGTTTTGCTTTGTCCAGAACATAATCGTTTGGGTTGTAAAAAATCAGTTCTGTCTACACCCCGCAATCCTGAAAATCATGCTAAGCAAATCAGAAAAGCCATTAAACAATGTTCCCATTCAGAAAACAATGAATAATTATGAATTTTCGTTGGTTTTAGCAAATGTTCGCGACTTTAATGAACAGCTTGTTGATTGCATTTTTGAAGCAGGCTGTGACGATGCTTCGTTATTAACCCGTAATGGTGTAGTCTATCTAGATTTTGATCGTGAAGCAACTTCTTTTACTGAAGCCGTTTGGTCGGCGATTCGTCAAGTTGAAAGTATTGCTCAACCTAAGATTCGTGTCGATAGTATTCAGCCAGATGATTTAGTGACAGTGTCTGAAATAGCACGTCGTATCCAAAAAAGTCGTGAATATGTACGTTTGCTCATTAATGGCGAAAGAGGTACAGGCAATTTTCCGTTACCTATTTCTGGGATGAGTCAAAAATCAATGATCTGGAGTTGGTCAAGGGTTTCTCAATGGCTGTTTAAACAGGGTTTAGTTTCAGAAGAACAAGTGGCGATCGCCCAAGAAATTGCAGATATTAATCAATATCTCTTTCATCGAGATCATTGGCGAGAATTTAATCAACGAATGAAAAAAATTGAAGCTCATCTATTGGCTGTTTAGCTGACCTGTTCAATTTGGCGTACAGCGGTCAGGGCAGAATAACTTACCCCCGCCGTACCTTCCCCCGGATGGACAGAATCTCCCACGAGCCAAACATTTTTAAACGGTGTTCTGGTGGCGAATCCAAAGGGCGCAAAGGTAGAAATTCGCTGTCCCACACCGCCAACAAAGCCTTTGTGTCGGGCCGTATAGAAAGCAAAGGTGCGCGGCGTTCCGGCTTCTTGAACAATGATATTTTCTGGGGAAAGGTCAAAAAAGCGATTTAATTTGGCGATCGCCTCCTGGGTGTAACGCTCCTTCCGTTCGGCGTAATCTTCCCCAAACCAAGGATCAGGATCGACAAAAGAGGAGGCGATAATCGTCCGGTGACCCTCTGGGGCGCGGCCATCATTCGGCTTACTCACCGAAACAAAGAGGGAATTATTTTCGCCAATTGCTTGGTCATAATCATAGAGAAATTGCAGGTGAGGTGGACAATTTTTGGGAATTGCCGCTTCCTTGACCCCTAAATAAATGACAAAGGCCCCCGATGGATCGGGCAAATTTTCAATGCGTTTTTGATAGATTTTTTTGAAAATTGATTCAGGCGGATGCTCTGAAATTTTAATTAAATCTTGAACCGTGGTGTTCGCGACTACGTGATCAAAGGCTTGTGTAACAATTTCATTTTGACGCTGATCAAAGACTGTTAATTGAGGCTTAGTTTGACCCAAGTTAATTTCCTTAATGCGGTGGCGAGTGAGTAATTTCCCCTCATGTTTTTCGAGGGCTTCGATCAGGCGATCGCTCAAGGCTTGCATACTACCCTGGAGATGAAATAAACCTTGGGGGGTTTGGGAAACGGCGAGGGCTGTTGCGCCGTAGAGTAGTGCGGTTTCGGAACTATCAACTTGGGAGTACAGCTTTAACTGCAAATCCAAAAAAGTTTTTAATCTTTGATCTGCCGCAACACCACATAATTTCAACGCGTCTAAAACCGTCATCAAAGCAAAGGGAACTGTGATCAATGTATCTAAACGAAATGCCTTGATTAACTGCAAAATATCCCAAGGATTACGGGGTGGCACCACCGGATCGCGGCCTTGAAATTGCCAACTCGCCGCAAATAAAATCTTTAATAAATGCCAAAATTTTTCACTTTTGGGAAATTGTTTAAGGCGTTCAACTTCCCATTTTTCCGCATCACGCCAAACATTAATGGGTTCTGTTTCGCCCGGTAAAAAAACCGCACAAGCCGGATCACAAACCGTTGCTTCGGGTAAAGCGACGCCCAATTCTTGAAAAATACGCTGGTGAATCCCCCCTACTTCTAAGCCCGCCACCTGGGTCGCCCCTACATCGAAGGTAAAACCCCAACGCTTAAAAGTGGACGCACAGCCCCCGGCGATCGCCGCTTGCTCATAGACCGTGACATCGTAGCCCCGTTTCGCCAACAGAGCCCCCGCCGTTAAGCCACCAATGCCCGCCCCAATGACCGCAATCTTGCCCTTACTCATCCCGAAACATCCGTTACAATTCTTTACCTTTCCCTATTGTCCAAAATTTTGCCTTTCTTGACAAAAAGGCGATCGCCCCTGATAAAGAGAGATTGCCGAACCTGCTACAGTCCGCAACTTGGTAAAGTATTTAGACAGTCACTAAACAGCCCACCCAGAGAAAAGACCTATGTTTGACGCCCTAGCCGAACGCCTAGAAGATGCCTGGAAATCCCTCCGGGGCCAGAACAAAATCAGCGAATCTAACATCAAAGAAGCCTTAAAGGAAGTTCGTCGCGCCCTCCTCGAAGCCGACGTTAACCTCCAGGTGGTCAAGGGCTTTATTTCTGATGTGGAAAAAGCGGCAGTCGGTGCAGAAGTTATTTCTGGCGTTAACCCAGGGCAACAGTTCATCAAAATTGTCTACGACGAACTCGTCAAAATCATGGGGGAAAGCAACGTTCCCCTCGCCGAAGCAGAAAATAAGCCCTCCGTGATTCTCATGGCTGGGTTGCAAGGGACGGGGAAAACCACTGCCACCGCCAAACTTTCCCTCTATCTCCGCAAGCAAAATAAAACCGCCCTGATGGTTGCAACCGACGTTTACCGTCCAGCGGCGATCGATCAGCTCAAAACCCTCGGTGAACAAATTGACGTGCCCGTGTTCGACCTGGGCAGTGACGCCAATCCCGTTGACATTGCCAAACAAGGGGTTGAAAAGGCAAAAGAACTCGGTGTTGATGTCGTCCTCGTGGATACGGCGGGTCGCTTGCAGATCGATGCCGACATGATGGCCGAACTGAAGCAAATTAAAGAAAGCATCAATCCCGACGATACATTGCTAGTCGTTGACTCGATGACGGGCCAAGAGGCTGCTAGTTTAACCCGCACCTTCCACGAAGAAATTGGCGTTACCGGGGCCATTCTCACCAAGATGGATGGGGATACCAGAGGTGGTGCGGCCCTATCTGTGCGGATGATCTCTGGTCAACCGATCAAATTTATTGGGGTTGGTGAAAAAGTAGAAGCCCTAGAACCATTCTATCCAGACCGTTTAGCGTCCCGTATCCTCAACATGGGCGATGTACTCACCCTCGTTGAAAAGGCCCAGGAAGCCGTTGATCTGTCCGACGTCGAGGAAATGCAGGCCAAGTTACTCGAAGCCCGCTTTGACTTTGATGACTTTCTCAAACAGATGCGCCTGTTAAAAAATATGGGCTCCCTGGGCGGCATGCTGAAGCTCATCCCTGGCATGGGTAACAAAATTGATAAAAATATGCTCGAACAGGGGGAAGTGCAACTGAAGCGCGTGGAGACCATGATCAACTCCATGACCAAGGAGGAGCGCAAAAATCCGGATGTATTAGCCCAAACACCCAAGCGTCGTACCCGTATTGCCAAGGGCTCTGGGTTATCAGAAAAAGATGTCTCAAAACTCATTGCTGACTTTACCCGGATGCGGAAAATGATGCAGCAAATGGGTCAAGGGGGAGGCTTACCTGGAATGGGTGGACTCGGTGATCTGTTCGGTGGGGGAATGCCTGAGATGGGCGGACGTCCCGGTCGTGGTGGCGCACCGAAGAAGAAGAAAAAGGCGAAAAAGAAAAAAGGTTTTGCTGACCTCTAGGTTTTCGTTGCTACGATGAATGAAATGGTGCCAAATAAACGGAGATTCGTCCATGGCTAGTTTGTATGAAAAGTTAGGCGGCGCAGCGGCAGTTGATCTGGCGGTGGAAAAATTCTACGGTAAGGTTCTGGCCGATGAACGAGTTAATCGTTTTTTTGTCAATACTGACATGGCCAAACAGAAGCAACACCAAAAGGATTTTATGACCTATGCTTTTGGGGGCACGGATCGATTTCCGGGCCGTTCGATGCGGGCTGCCCATCAGGACTTAGTTGAAAATGCGGGTCTAACGGATGTCCATTTCGATGCGATCGCCGAGAATTTAGTGTTGACCCTCCAGGAATTAAATGTGTCCCAAGATTTGATCGATGAAGTCGTCACCATTGTGGGTTCAGTACAGCACCGCAACGATGTTTTAAACCGCTAGTCGTTAGTATCGATCGACCATTGCACAGTGAAATCAGACGATGGATGGGGAACAATGACCAAAAAGCCCCATCTTTTTTATGGCTATGATTAATTCAGAGCAGTTAAAACCGCCCCTAAAGTGGGCTGGGGGTAAGCGTTGGTTAGTCCCTAAATTACGGTTAATTTGGCAAGATTATCAAGACTATCAATTAATTGAGCCGTTCTGTGGTGGTTTGGCGATCGCCTTGGGTTTGGTTCCGCAAAAAGCAATTTTAAATGACGTTAATTTCCATTTAATTAATTTTTATCAGCAGCTCAAAAAAGGTTTAAAAAGTAGTATTTTAATGGCAAATGATGCTGATTTATATTATCAATGCCGAGACCGTTTTAATGAATTGATTGAAAATAATCAAAGCGAGACCCAAGAAGCTGCTATTTTATTTTATTATTTAAACCGGACTGGGTTTAATGGCTTGTGTCGATTCAATTCCCAGGGAAAATTTAATGTCCCTTTCGGGCGATATCGTTCGATTAACTATAGGGATGATTTTTTTGCCTACAAAAAGTTATTTCAAGCTTGGCAGTTTCAATGGGGAGATTTTGAGAAAATTCCAGTTGCTGACCATAGTTTTATTTATGCTGATCCGCCCTATGATGTGGAGTTTCGTCAGTATGCCGCCGGGGGGTTTAGTTGGGCCGATCAAGAGCGATTAGCCACCTGGCTGGCAGCACAAACCGCGCCAACAATTGCTTCTAATCAAGCCACGCCCAGAATCTTAGATCTGTATCAAAGTTTGGGCTTCACCGTGACGACCTTAAGCGCCCCACGACGCATTGCCTGCAACGGCGATCGCACTCCGGCTAAAGAGATGCTCGCCTTCCGTAATTTGGCAGCAAAAGATTTGTTGAATACATAGGGTTTATGCAATTTCTGCAACCATTTTAGGCACCCTGTAAATTGTGATACCAGTTTTCCGGCGAGAAGAACTTACCTTGAAGGTCTGTCAACTTTTTATGTCTTGGTAAGGGGAGTGAATTCATGGGGCGAAGAAATACAGCACTGTCTGATGTTGCCCAACAGCCAACACTCCAGGAATTTTTGCAGTTATGTACAACGGCGGATCTTCGCCAGGAACCCACCGCCCAAGCCTGGGCTTTTCAATTACTCCGGGAAGGGACATTTCAAGAACGCTGGCGACTGGTTAAGGTTTTTGCAAAATTAGGTACAACGGCGATCGCCCCTCTCCTGAGCATCGCTGAAGATCACACCGCCGAAATAGAATTACGGTGGTTTGCGATTCGTATTTTGGGACAATACCAAGATCCTGAGGCGATCGCCCGTCTGATCTTGCTCATTGACCATTGTTCAGAAGAATTCCTCCTCGAAGAAATCATGAGAACGTTGGTGCAGCTAGAAGGAAAGGCCGTGGATTATCTAGTGCCGCTGTTGGCCAAGCCAGAAAGTCGTAGCCTCGCCGTAAACGCCCTTTGTAAATTACGCTATCCGCAAATTATTGATCCCCTGCTGACGGTCATTGATGATCCAGATCCGCAAATCCGTTCCTTAGCCATTGAAACCCTCAGTCAATTTCGCCAACCAGAAATTTTTACCGCTCTGTTGTCTGCCCTCACAGATACGGCGGCCCCAGTGCGTCGGGAAGCAGTTAAGGGTTTGGGCTTTTGGGGCCAGTCCGTTGATCCGGTTTTGTTGTGCGAAAAAGTCCAGCCGTTGCTCTACGATTTCAACCTGGAGGTTTGTGCCCAGGCCGGGTTTACCCTCAGTCGTTTCCCGATTCCCCAGGCTGCCGAGGCGATCGCCACCGTGCTGCAATCCCCCCATACGCCCGAACCCTTGCAATGTAACCTGATCCAAGCCCTCGGTTGGTTAGCCATTCCAGAAAGTTTAACCCAGCTCGAACCCTTGCTTTACCATGGGGCTGACACAGTGGTTTTAGAAACTCTCAAGGCATTTGGCCGAATCACCGAACCTAACCTGCGGGGGCAGGGGACAACAATTTTGCTGCAGTTTTGGCAAAAGGTTTCCCAGCCCCAACCCCTGCCGATTCAACAAGCATTCATTTATGCCCTCGGCCAGCTCCAGGATCCCCGCGCCCAGGCTTTACTAACTGCCTTTAGCCAAAGCCTCGAAAAACCAATTCAACTCCACGCGATCGCCGCCCTGAAAAAAATTGGCATCGCCGCAAGTTCCGAAGTTAGCTGATTTTTAGAAGCCAATCAGTTAAGCTAATTATTTCTTAATCTGAGAACATCCATTCCCCACCCACAGCAAGGCCCCATGAGTACCGAATTTCGTGAGCTACTGAAGAAAGTTGGCAGCGGTAAACACACCAGCAAAAGTTTGACCCGTGCCGAAGCGGCGATCGCCCTAGACATGATACTCGATGGTACCGCGACTCCCGCCCAAATCGGGGCCTTCCTCATTTCCCAACGGATTAAACGGCCTACCGGGGTAGAACTGGCAGGGATGCTCGATACCTATGACCGCCGCAGCCAAAAATTAGACCCCCTCCCCAACGGAGAAAAAGTATATATCCTAGGGATTCCCTACGATGGCCGCACCAAAACAGCCCCCATTGCACCGATCACAGCTTTGATTTTGAAAACGGCTGGGGTGCCCGTGCTCATGCATGGTGGCGATCGCCTGCCGACGAAATATGGCCTCCCCCTCGGAGAAATTTGGCAAGCCCTGGGCCTCGATTTCCAAGCCCTCAGTTTTGCGCAACTACAAAGCTACTTCCAGCGCACCCACTTTGCCTGCTGCTATACGCCGACGCTCCTGCCCGCTAGCCAAACCCTGATCTCCTACCGTGAAGAATTGGGCAAACGTCCGTCCCTGGCTACTCTCGAATTGGTCTGGTCGCCCTCTGGCGATCGCCAAGCCCACACCATCGCGGGTTATGTACACCCCCCCACCGAAGCGATTATTCGCGATACTTTCACCGAGCGGGGCAATCCTCCCTATACCCTGATCAAGGGCTTAGAAGGTAGTGGCGATCTACGGATTTCCCAGACCACCATTGTGGTCACCAATCAAACCGAATCCGCCGATGGATTTGTCTATCTCAAACCCAATCCCTATGACTACGGTTTAGGGGGTGAAGACATTCACCTAGAAAGTCCGGATCAATACTATCAAGATCTCGCCGCGCTTCTCCAGGGACAGCCTTCACCGCTAACCGATTCTGCTGTGTGGAATGGGGGCTTTTATTTGTGGCATTGTGGGCAAGTCAAGGATCTCCAAAGTGGTTTAGATTTAGCCCAAACCTGGGTCAAAACCGGAAAATTACAAGCAACCCTCACGGCTCTCAAGGCTGATTTAGGGGCAAGAATCGCCTCCTAAAATTTCAACAATCACACCGATGAATGCCATCTAATATTTTTATTGTTCACAATCTTAAAAATTTGTAAAAACAACATTTTCCGTCTAGACTAAAGGGAAGATACCGGAATAATACTTTTTCGTTAATAAAAGGACTGGGCTTGTTTTTTGTGGCGGCCCATCGTTATATATGTGAATGTGAGAAATTTCGCCTGGCGTTTTTCTCAACCATTGATACCAAAAGCCAGTCTTGTTTTTTGGTGCATTTAGTAAAGGGTAATGTGATCTTGTAATATTCGTTGACATTAGGGAGGCAGAGTCAGATGATGACAAACCATGCTGTACAACGGTTGGTGGAATTGGCCGAAGGCATTTACATCGAAACTGCGATCCCTAGGGAAAGTCATCCTGCGCTGCGGTCTGGCTTTGCGGGTTATCCCAGTAATCCCCGTTGGAATGTCCGCAAATATCAGGCTTGGAAACAGGGCAAACAATGGCGACAAGCTTTAGACAATGGGCAATTAGTGGTTGAAGAGCAGCACCTAGTCCCCGTGGTACAACCAGAATGTCAAGCCCCACCTCCCCCCAAGAAAACAACGCGAGATTGGCGATCGCCCCTCAAGAAATTAACCTTTTCGTTGAACTAGGCTTTCGTGGATTGACGGGATGGGGTTACAGTAAAATCCTCACACTTTATCTGTCCTAAAATTCCCGTTGGCGATCGCCCTATGCATTGCGATTATTTGATCCAAATTTTAAATGCCCGCGTTTACGACGTAGCCCAAGAAACTCCCCTCGAAGTGGCCCCCAATCTTTCGCGCCGCCTGCACAACCATGTGCTATTGAAGCGGGAGGATATGCAGTCGGTCTTTTCTTTTAAGCTGCGGGGCGCGTACAACAAGATGGCGCACCTAACCCCAGAGCAACTGCAATGTGGCGTGATCGCTGCCTCCGCCGGAAACCATGCCCAGGGGGTGGCCCTTGCCGCGACAAAGTTGGGCACGAGGGCAGTGATTGTAATGCCTGTGGTGACACCCCAGGTCAAGATCAATGCCGTTAAAGCCAGGGGTGGCGAGGTGATCTTGCATGGAAATGCCTATGATGATGCCTACGCCCACGCCCGCAAACTCTCGGAGGAACAGGGCTTAACGCTCATTCATCCTTTTGATGATCCCTATGTCATCGCTGGTCAGGGCACCATCGGCATGGAGATTTTACGCCAGTGCCAACAGCCCATCCACGCGATTTTTGTGGCGATTGGCGGCGGCGGATTAATTGCAGGCATTGCGGCCTATGTGAAGCGGGTGCGGCCGGAGATCAAAATTATTGGCGTCGAACCTGTGGATGCCGATGCTATGAAACAATCCCTTGCAACAGGGGAACGGGTGCAGTTATCCCAAGTGGGGTTGTTTGCCGATGGGGTGGCGGTGCGCTATGTCGGGGAAGAAACATTTCGCCTGTGCCAGGAATATGTCGATGAAATTATTCTGGTATCCACCGATGATACCTGTGCAGCCATTAAAGATGTATTTGAGGACACCCGCTCTATTTTGGAGCCGGCTGGGGCATTGGCGATCGCCGGGATGAAAGCCTATGTGGAGCGAGAAGGCATTCAGGACGAAACCTTAGTGGCCGTTGCCTGTGGGGCCAATATGAACTTTGATCGCCTGCGGTTTGTGGCCGAGCGAGCCGAATTAGGGGAAGGGCGAGAAGCAATTTTTGCCGTGACAATCCCAGAACAACCGGGCAGTTTACGAAAGTTTTGCCGTTGCATGGGCGATCGCAATTTAACGGAATTCAACTATCGCATTGCCGATGAACAGGAAGCCCATATTTTTGTGGGGGTACAAATTGCTGACCGCAGTGAAATTAAGACCCTCGCCGAAACCTTCGAAGCCAATGGCTTTAAAACCCTCAATCTCACCGATGACGAACTGACGAAATTACACCTGCGTCACATGGTCGGTGGCCGCAGTCCCAAGGCAACCCATGAGTTGTTCTATCGCTTTGAGTTTCCTGAATATCCAGGGGCGTTGATGAAATTTGTCGATACCATGAGCCCCCATTGGAATATCAGTGGGTTCCACTATCGCAATAATGGTGCTGATTATGGACGGATTGCGATCGCCGTCCAGGTGCCCCCGGCAGAAATGGACGATTGGCAAACGTTCCTCGACCAACTCGGTTATCGTTACTGGGACGAAAATCAAAATCCCGCCTACAAGCTCTTTTTGGGCTAAGGTTTTGTCCTACTCCCACACCACGGCGGCCCGCTCTTGAACCACACGTTGGTAAACCTGCTCCGTGGCGATCGCCAATTTTGCCCAATTAAAACGTCGGGGCAGATCCGCGTAGGCATTTTCTACGAGGATTTTGGCATATTCCGGGTGTTGTAAGACCTCCAAAATTCCCCAGGCGAGGGAACTGGCCACATTCGCGTAGGTGACAATGCCCGTTTCACCGTGGGTGACCACCTCCGGTAAGCCTCCCGTATTGGAAACCACCACGGGAACTTTCGCCGCAAAACTTTCGAGGGCAACAATCCCAAACGGTTCATACAAACTAGGGAACACGGCACAATCGGCGATGGTTTGGAACTTATCTAAATCCTCGTCGGACATAAATCCCGTGAAATTACACTGTTCCCAGATGCCCAAATTCCAAGCCTGTTCCTTCAGGCGATCGCCATTGCCCCCCCCAATAATCACAAACCGGACTTTCCCCCGCATCACCTCCAGAATCCGAGGCGCCGCACTCAGGAGCACATTAATTCCTTTTTCGTAGGTTAAACGTCCCACATAATAGACAATTCGATGGTCATCGGGGGCAAACTGACGACGAAAAGACTGACGGTCAAAACTAACCGCATGTTGTTTTTTTTCTGGCCGAATCCCATTAAAAATCACATCCATTTTCGGCCAGGGGGTTTGCAAGGCCCGCTCTAGCTCGTGGCGCATGTATTGACTACAAACGATCACCCGCCAGGCCTCGTGGGACAGCATTTTTTCCTTACGGGCGATGTAGCGGTGGGTGTCGGTGTGAATGCCATTGTGACGACCATATTCCGTGGCGTGAATGGTAGCCAATAGGGGAATTTTAAACTGATGTTTGAGGGCGATCGCCGCATCAGCGACTAACCAATCATGGCTATGGATCAATGCACAGGAGCCTGTTTTTTCTAAAAAGGCAGCACCATAGGCCAGCATTTCCCGGTTCATTGCCCCCACCCACTGGAAAAAATCAGGGTGATCCGGCACAACAACCCGATGCACATGGATGCCCTCGACAATTTCATAGGCTGGCGCTAACCCTGTGGCCAAGGTCAACATATGCACTTCATGGCCCAGGCGGACAATTTCTGGATACAGTTCCCCCACATGGCGAGCAATCCCACCCACAACCCGGGGGGGAAACTCCCAACTGAGTACTAAGATGCGCATTATTCCATCTCCCTCACCGCTTGCAAAAATACCCTTTCTTTCCCCATTCATTTAATCCCTTAAAGAAATTTCACAGCTCGCCGAGTGGGTCTGAACAAACGCTCTTTTTTCCTTTACAATAGAGGTGGGCAAAAACTTTTGCGATAAAGAATGAAAGTTTTTGTTCACTCCTCACACCATACTTCGTCCGAATCGCCATAGTATTCGGGCGTTTTTTTTTGTCAGTAATTTAACCAGATTGTTGCGCTCAAAGTTGCCGACTCTCCCTGGGATCAATCACATTTCTTGGTAGGGTTTGCTGCTGTCATATTCCCCTAAGCGATGGAGCATAGAAAAAGCTCGCTATATCCTAGCATTGGTTTTCCTTCAGTTTTCAAGAAAGCATCAAACGCAAAATTTTCTATCATTTTGCCTAAAGTTCCAGATGGGTCGGAGCCTTTATGCTAGAATCCCTAGGTATCCTTAGAAAAATCTTGTATAAATTAGGAATTTAGAGGCATGTCAAAAACTGCCGCAGTCACAGACGCAACCTTTCAAGAAGAAGTCCTCGAAAGTGACGTCCCTGTACTCGTCGACTTCTGGGCTCCTTGGTGTGGTCCCTGTCGTATGGTTGCTCCCGTCGTGGAGGAGATCGCCGAACAATACCAAGATCAAATCAAGGTGTTTAAGCTCAATACTGACGAAAACCCTGGTGTCGCCAGCGAATATGGTATTCGGAGCATCCCGACCTTGATGATTTTCAAAGGGGGCAAAAAGGTCAGCATGGTAGTCGGTGCTGTGCCCAAAACAACCCTCGCTGCTGCGATTGATAAAGAACTTTAAAAAAATTCTCTTAAGAACTTCAACGCACTCCTAGACAGCAACGGCATCATTTAACATCCGGCTTTTGCACTCAGCCCTAGCGTATTCCTAGGGTTTTTTAGTGTCTGGCTGAGTGGCGATCGCCTTGAGTTTTTGATAAGCATCGGAATTTGCCAACTCCGGTGGTGGCGAAAAGGTGGCAATGCCGAAACTTGGGGACGGTAGTGCTGAAGCGATAGAGGCTTCGGGGCGAGATTGTGCAGGCGGAGTGGAGGCGACTTTGGTCGGCAGTTCGGCACAGATCAGGCTTTCAAATTCTCGATTAAACTGGACTTGGGGCTTTTCCCAGCGCTGCCAAACCCGCAGGATTGCTGTGACCGAAATTTTTTTATAGCGCCCCCGATATAGGGCTTCGAGGACAGCTAGACGAACCCAGGCGACGGGACTATGGGCACACCATTGCTCAATGGTGGCTGCAGCGGTCTGACCATTGAGTTCAAAGCCATAATATTCTAAGAGGGCAATTGTTTCGACGATCGCCTGCTGTTCTGGGATGCTCTCCCCCATAGCAACTGTTCTCCTCTTGGTGACTGGTTTCTATCATCCCCTAAAGGTGAGGTTTACAACAATCTAAAGGTGAACATTTTGCCGTCAAATTTCTGAGCGGTTAACACGGTTACGCACTTTAGCAATGGTTTGGGGCAGTACCCCGACCAACTCAGCAAAGACATCATCGGACAGTTGGGCGGCTGTGTCGAGGTCAAACCAATTTTCAAACTGATTTAAAATAATTTGGGCCCGCTGTTCTGGTACGGGTTTGTCGGTGATCTGCTTCAGGAGTCGGACCCACTGCCGCCGAATAAGGTAGGCTTTTTCCCGCTCAGTACCGGGCGCTGGCACCAACAGGGACAGGGCACCCACGGGAATTACCGATTCTACATCTTGATCAAAAACGCCACCAATGATCGCCCCTGGGCCAGCAAAATCGCCGTGGTAGGCTTTGCGCAAAATCAGTCCATTTTTACGGCGGGGGTTCACCATCAAAAGCTCTCCCTGCTTCAATTGGGCCAAAATTTCAAGATGGTCTATGGGAGAATTTGTCGTTGAGGGGGGAGTAGAGCCCATGGCAAAGGATAAAGAACGGTGGCGATCGCCACATCAGCGGCGGTGAATTAAGAAACAAAAAGACTTAGGGAGATAAACTCTTTTGGACAAAGAGACGGCGCGGCCGACGCAGGAGCCAAGCACTTAGGGGACGTTCTGCATATTTAATATCATACCCACAACTGAGATAGAGTTGTTTGGCAGCTTCATTATTTTCCAAGACATGGAGGGCCACACTGCCATAGTGCCAGTAACGAACTTGGGTTTCACAACGGGCCAAAAGTTTTCGGGCAATGCCCAGGCGACGGTATTGGGGATTTACTGCCAAATTAGAAATATAGGGGGCTTTGGCGGGGGCGATCGCCAGCGCATTTAAGTAACGTACAGAGATTTCCACTGTGCCGACAATTTCCTGGGCTGTCGCCGTTTGCATTGCTGCCACAAAACAAGCGTGGTGCTCTTTGGTCTGTTTGAGACGATGGTGTAAATCTTCATAGACCCCCAGGCGCAGGAGAGGCGTCAGCCAGCCCCAAGTGCCTTGGTAGTGATGGAAACTATGGGTCAAGACCGTTGCTAGGGCGCGGGCATCCTCCAGGGTAGCAGGCCGAATACTCAGGGTACTCTGGCTGAGGGCCACATCGACTGAGGACAGTTGCGGGATATTCCAAACAGAAGAAAGACGAGGATTCACCAAGCCTCCGGAAACAAGGGTAAAATTTTTCTAGAAAAACTTGAAACCACAAACCATTGTGCCAATTTTATGAATGGCTTGTCGAGGGATAGATTTTGCCAATCATCTGCAAGGCTCTAAATTTGTGGGCCACCATTCTGATCATGATGTCCACCGACAATCGGTAAACAAGTCTTGCATGAAGGGCATTTGAGTAACTGAAGGCAAGCCGATGCCATTTTCAATGCACGTTTGAAAGCGGCACTGCATATTGTGAGGGAATCTTCACCATGGGACGAAAATCTAAACTAAAAAAACAGCGTAAAGCGATCGCCCAAAATCTATCCACTGCCAAGTCTCCATCACCCAAGGGGGATATCGAGACCCTGAATCGGCTTGGCTACGGCGAACATAATCGACTGCGATCGCCAGAAATTCCCGCCGATCGACCAGAACCCCAGTTATAAAGCTGTAATAAAAATCCCCCCTCGCCTGGAGGAGGGGGCAATTGATCACTCAACTACGGAATTAGGCGCGGTTCGCCTCATTAATTTCGGCCAAAATCTTGTCTGCTCCCTGGGCGATCGCCTTTTGGGCTAATTCAATGCCCAATTTCTCCGCATCGGCACGGCTACCCCTGACCTCATCGCGGATTAAGGTTTGGCCATCAAGGCTCGCAACCATCCCCACTAAGGTTAGGCGATCGCCTTCAATGGTTGTGTTGACCCCAATCGGTACTTGGCAGCCCCCCTCCAACTGACGCAGGAAAGAGCGTTCTGCATAACAGCGATCGCGGCTCTCGGCATGTTCGAGTACAGGCCGCAACAGACCCAAAATCTCCTCATCCTCATCCCGGCATTCGATACCCAAGGCCCCTTGGCCCACGGCATGGAGGGAAATATCACTGGAAATAATCTGGTGGATGCGATCGCCAAAATCAAGCCGTTGCAGACCCGCCGCCGCCAAAATAATCGCGTCATACTCGCCCCGGTCTAACTTCGCTAGGCGCGTATTCACATTGCCGCGAATATCTTTAAATTCCAAATGGGGGAAGTGGTGCCGTAGTTGGGCCAGACGCCGTAGCGAAGAAGTGCCAATCACCGAACCGCTTGGGAGGGTTTCTAGCTTTTGATCCCGATGCTTCTCGTTAACCACCAGGGCATCCGCCGGGTCAACCCGCTCCGTGACACAGCCGAGCATCAACCCCTCAGGCAAATTCGTGGGCAAATCCTTCAGGGAATGCACCGCAAAATCTGTCTCTCCCTTCAACATGCCGTCTTCGAGTTCCTGGGTAAATAGCCCCTTATCGCCAATTTTCGAGAGGGCCACATCCAGCACCTTATCCCCTTGGGTTTCCATGGTTTGGACTTCAAAGGTGATCTCTGGGTAAGCCTTTTGGAGCTCATCCCGTACCCAATAGGTTTGGACTAAAGCAAGTTGGCTTTTGCGGGAGCCAATCCGCACAGTGCGTTTTGAAGGGGTCTCAGCGGTCATATCAATTCGGATTTATAAAAATGATCTTAAAATTTTGACTCAAACTAGGGTATCGCGTTGTCCGTCCCTAATCGCAGAATTTTTTCTGAGAACAGCCGGAAATGTTACAACTGTTCACGAAATCCCCAAAAATCAGAGTCCCAATCCTAGAGCACGAGGCGGACAAATTTCTTTTTCCCCACCCGGAGCACCTTATCTACTAATTGCTCCGGCTTCTCAAAGGCAAGATTCATGTCCGTGATCCGCTCATCATCGAGGCGAACTGCACCCCCTTTAATTTGGCGACGACCATCCCCACCGCTGGAACACAGGCCAGAAGCCCCCAAAATATAAAACAGAGGCGAGGGGAATTCCACTGCGCCCAGGGAAAATTCGGGAATATTGGCGGCGGCAACATCCTGTACAGCTTTCTCCGCATCTACCGCCGCTGCAGCCCCATGGAACTGAGTAACAATGTCCCGGGCCAGGAGTTTTTGTTGGTCACGGGGGTTTGTCGGCAAGGTTTGCAGGTCTTGTTTAGTGAGCAGTTCAAAATAGTCCTTCAGCAAGCTATCGGGGGTATTCTGCAACTTTTGGTACATGGTGTGGTGATTGTCCTTGAGGCCCACATAGTTATTGAGACTTTTGGACATTTTTTCTTTGCCATCGGTACCGATCAAGATAGGCAGCAATAGGCCGAATTGGGGCTTTTTCCCAAAGTGTCTTTGCAGATCCCGCCCCACGGCAATATTAAATTTTTGGTCAGTGCCCCCAAGTTCTACATCTGCATCCACGGCCACCGAGTCATAGCCCTGCATTAGGGGATAAAGAAATTCATGGATGTAAATTGGGTTTTCGCTTTGGTAACGTTTGGCAAAGCCTTCTTTAGCCAGCATTTGCTGCACCGTCATTGTCGCCAGCAGTGCTTGGATTTTGGCTAAATCTAAATCCTTAAGCCATTCGGAGTTATAGCGAATTTCGAGGCGGCCTGGGGTCTCAAAATCGAGGATTGGTCGCAGTTGCTCTAGGTAGGTTTCGGCATTTTGTTGCACGTCGGCGGCACTGAGCTGTTTGCGCACTTCTGATTTGCCGGTGGGGTCGCCAATCTGGGCGGTAAAGTCGCCAATAATCACCACTGCGGTGTGGCCCGCATCTTGGAATGCACGCAGTTTACGGAACGGAATACTATGGCCGAGGTGGAGATCTGAACCCGTCGGATCAATGCCTAATTTGACCCTCAAGGGGCGATCGCCTGTCTGGAGAACCTGGGCTAAATTTTCTTCAGGATTATCCGGAAAAATTTCGCTGGTGCCACGGGTTAGCCACTCAAGATTCGCAGACATATTCACAGGGGATTTTGTTAACTCAATTGTGGAAATTTAAACCTGCCTATTGTGCCATATTCTGCTGAGATTATTGAATGCAGCGAAGCGATAAGCTGCCTATTCTGGGGTTGCGGTTATGGCTTCAGGATTTTCGGCCTTTTCCTTCAATTCAAAATAAGCCGCCATCACATCCCGCACCATCGGCCCAGCCACAGAACCACCACCGCCACCGGAATGTTCCGCAAAGGCGACGACAACGATCTCTGCCTCGTCATAGGGAGCAAAGGCACCGAACCAAGCATGGTTTTCCCGGGGGGGAGCTTCAGCCGTGCCACTTTTACCCGCTGCCGTCGGAATCCCAGGAATATTGAGCACTGTACCCGTGCCGTTAGTGACCACGGCCCGCAAGCCTTGGCGAATGGCTTCTAGGGTACTGGGGGCCATGTTGAGGGACGTTTTCACCGGAGTATCGGTTTGGACGAGGTGGGGTTGCACTAAATAGCCGCCATTCGCTGTTACCGCAAACATCTGGGCCACCTGTAGGGGGGTCGCCAACGTTAAGCCTTGGCCGATGGACATATTTACAGTGTCTCCCACATTCCAGGGGCGATCGAGGCGCTCTTGGGTCCAATCATCATCCGGAATTAGACCGCTAGTTTCTTCGTTGAGTTCAATGCCAGTGGGTGAACCAAAGCCAAAGCGGCGCGACCAATCAATCAGGGTTTCACCGCCAACACCCCGCCCCACCTGGCCAAAAAAGGTGTTACTACTCCAGGCCATTGCTTTCACGTAGCCAGCGGCGCCAAAACCAGCCCGGTTCCACTCATAGAAACGAACCCCGGCAGCGGCGAGGTAAGGACTGGTGCTCAACACTGTGTTGGCTGGATATTTGCCGGATTCCATCCCGGCGGCGGCGGTCACAACTTTAAAAGTCGATGCTGGCGGAAACCCACGAATGGCGCGATTAATAAAGGGATCGCCCTGGGCAGTAACGGCGGCCCATTTTTCGGGGGAAATGCGATCAGAGAAGATATTCGGATCAAAGTTAGGGTAACTCGCCATCGCCAAGACATCGCCATTGCGCGGATCGAGGGCAACGATCGCCCCTTTGCGTCGTCCCAAAACCCTCTGGGCAACCTTTTGAAGTTCAGCATCTAGGGTAAGACGCAGATCTTCCCCGGCCTGGGCTGGTTTTTCTCCCAGGATTTTCACAAACCGGCCATCGCGGTCCACTTGAATTTCTTGGCCGCCCCATTCCCCACGCAGACGGGATTCTAGGGACGCTTCTAGACCTAATTTACCGATGTAATCCTGGAGGCGATAGCCTTCTGCTTGGCGGGTCTCAAATTCTTCGGGGGTTAATTCTCTCGTGTAACCGAGGACATGGGAGGCCGTATCTCCTTCGGGATAATAACGCACCGGTTCGATAATCACCTCTACTCCGGCAAGGGTCTGGTGATGTTCTTCGATGGCGGTAACTTGGGCAAGGGTCAAATTGCGGGCGATCGCCAAGGGTTCAGTGGCGTAGATATCTTGAGATTCTAGGCGCTTTTCAATTTCAGCGGGGGCAATGCCTACCAACTGGGAGAGCAATTGTTTCGTTTTTGGCCAATCGGGTCTCGTGCGGGCTACGGGCCACACATAGACGGCATGGGCAAGTTTTGTGGTGGCCAGCACCTTGCCATGGCGGTCAAACATATTACCCCGGATCGGTGGTTTGGGGGCAATGCGGACGCTATTATTCCGGGCCGTTTGTCGCAGTTCATCTCCCTTAACGAGTTGCAAAAAAGCCAAGCGGGAACCAATGCCGCCCAGGAGTGCCAAGCTAACGGCAAACATAATTCCCCAGGGACGAACACCCCGGCCAACGGTGCGACCCGATTCTTTGCGTGAGGCTTTTGCAAGGGGAGAGATGAGGGTCATGGGTGCCTAGGAAAAAAGGAAAATTGATTCTAATTTTAGCGTGCGCATTAGGCTTTTTAGGTCAAGATAAAACTGAGTAGGACTAAGCCCAGGTTGATCAGATAAAAAGCGCCAACAATCTGGGTTTCAGGCCAGCCACTGAGTTCTAGGTGATGGTGAATGGGGGCCATTTTGAGGAGTCGTTTCCCTTGACCGGTTTCGTCTTTGGTGGCTTTGTAATAACTGACCTGGGCAATGACAGAGACGGCTTCAATACAAAAAATGCCACTGATAATCAGCAGCCCCCAAATGTTGCCGCTCAGGATTCCCGCTGCGGCCAAACCTCCCCCCAGGGCGAGGGAACCGGTATCCCCCATGAAAACTTTTGCGGGATTGCGGTTGTGGTAAATAAAACCGAGACAAGCCCCACTCAAGCAAGCACAAAGTAAGCTCAGGCCAGGATGTGCGGGCAAAGCGAGGGCACCCACGCCCAGGAAGGCGATCGCCCCTGTCCCTCCTGCCAGCCCATCGACACCATCGGTGAGGTTCGTGGCATTACTTTCGGCGACCATAGCAAAGCCAGCCAAGGCCCAAAAGAAAACACCGAGGGGTAAACTCAGTCCCGCAAAAAAGGTAATTGTCGTCAGTTCCGGGGCGGTGAGGGCAAGCCAAATACAAAACACCACGGCGATCGCAATTTGCAGGATCAGTTTCATCCGGGGAGAAATGCCTTTATTGGACTTGAGACGCAGCACTTGCCAATCGTCCACCCAACCGATAAAACCGTAGGCGAGGGTCACAAGGGCCACGGCGATCGCCTCTGGATCGAACCCCGCAAAGATTACTCCAGCAATTAGACCAACGGGCAAGAAAATGAGGCCACCCATGGTGGGAGTTCCCGCTTTTTTGAGGTGAGCCTGGGGGCCTTCTTCGCGAATAATTTGACCCGTTTTCAGCCGCCGCAGTAGGGGCACGATCCACACCCCAAAGATCCCAGCCACAATCGCCGAGACCAAAACCGGAATCCACAGGGGCAAAATATTGCTAGGGTTCAGTTGGGGCTGATGGCTAATCAACACAGCGAGGCCCACGAGCAGGGCGCTCAAGAGACCTAGCAGTTGGGTGCCAGAGGGTTTCTGAAAAAAGAGAGGCAGTGACGATTTGCTTTCCACGGGGTTATTTGGCGTTGATCAAACTCCCCAAAAAGATAGCATCTCCCTGGCTCTATCTCGCTCTACTTAGGGGACTTTGTTTTGGTCGAGGAGTATGCCACAGTGAAAATTTCACCTAACTGTTATGGGGCTAATCAAACCATGGCGATCGCCACAGAAAAAATTACCGTCGGTAACCTCACTTGGTTCTACCGCGAGACCGAAAAACAAGACAATGGCCGCCTGCCGATCCTCTTTCTCCATGGACTGCCCGCCCACAGTTACGGTTGGCGCGGTGTGCTGGAACGTTTAGGGGCGGTAAATTTTCACTGTATTGCCCCGGATTGGCCTGGATCTGGTTTTTCGAGCTATCCCAGCAGTCGGGAGTTTTCCTACCGAGCCGAGGCGTTCCAAGGGGCATTAAAGGATTTTCTCGCTGCTTTAAAAATTGAGCGTTGCCACATTGTCACCCAGGGATTTCTCGGCCATGTGGGGGTTTTATTTGCCCTCAACGAACCAGAAATTTGCGATCGCCTGGTGATTCTCAATAGTCCGATCTTGCCGGGGAGTAAACTGCCCTGGGTGATGCAGCAGTGGGGCCTGCTCCTTGCTGGGGAGATGCTCACTCAGGATCCGCTGTTAGTAGACCGCACCCTCGAAAAAGGTAGTGGCTTCGTGATTGGTGACAGTGACCTCACCACCTACCGCAAACCCTACAAAACCAGTTCTGCCGTGGGTCGTGCCCTGATGACGACGGTGCGTCGCTTTGAGTTAGCCAAAGTTTTGCCGGACTTGGGCGATCGCCTCAAAAATCGGCCTGCACCGACCCTGCTTGTCTGGGGGACTCAAGATCCTTGGTTAGACAATGGCCAGATCGAAAACTGGGTCAAAACAGAAACCGCCCACCGTTGGGAAGCCTTGCCCGAAGCGAAACATTATCCCCAGGAGCATTTTCCGGAGGCGATCGCCCCTGTACTGAGTGAATTTCTTGCTTAGAAAACTAGGGGAGCCATAAAAAAATATGAATGGCACCAGCAGAAAACCTAATCTCAGTCCTATTTGTGAGATGATGTTGGCAATTGAAAACCTGATAACGTCATTAAGCTTTAATACATAATCATGATGCTACGTTTGCGGTCAGTTTTGTCCTTGCTGTTAGTGGTCATCACCACTTTTCTCGTCAGTTGCTCTAGCCCTGTGGTCAAAGTACCTGATACCTACACCCCCGACCGGATTTCCCAAATCCAAACCTATATGGTGCCTGTTAGCGAAGCCCGCGAAGGCATGGAGACCCTTGGGGAATTTGTTCAAGCCGATAACTGGGTAGATACACGCACCTATATTCACGGGCCTTTCGGGTTCCTACGTCGTGATCTGACCTATCTTGCGAATACCCTGCTGCCGAATGACCAAAAAGCAGCTAAGGATCTCATCGATGAAATCTTTGCTCATTTAGAACGTCTAGATGTTGCGGCCCAAGCCCGGAACGCAACTGCGACCACAACGGAATATAGAAATGCCCTTGCGGATTTTGATGCTTTCTTACAGTTGATCCCAGGTGATGCTGAAGCAAGCTAATTGAAATTTATTCGGTTTTAAAAAAATTCCTTGTAAAAGTGATGAGGCGGTCAGGTGATCGCCTTTTTTTATTACCTACTTTTTTTCAAAAAATTAACCTGTTGTCTCACAAGAACTGGCGGAAACTGTGCCTGAAATATCACCAACATAAATCCCTTTACGAATCACGCCAATCCCATTGGAAATAATTAAACAACGTTGGTATTGAGACTGGGTATCCGCAAGGACAATAGTGCGCAGCGGACTGGTGTTACCTCGGTAATTAAAGTTAATCGCTTGGTTACTGGCATTGTTATATTTGATCACAACATTTTCAAGCACCACATCTTCCGTTACCCGACAGTCAGAGGACACTTTTGCATTTTCACTATTGTTAGTGGGCAAAATTACCCGACAAGTGCGACTTTGGCGAATCGCTTCCTGTTGAGTCCGTTGTAACAAACCCTGCAAAGCCGTAAAGTCTTGTCTTGCGCCTGCCCGTGCCAAAAAGCCAAGTAGTGATGGCGTTGCAATTCCTGCCAAAATGCCGACTAATAGCAAAACTCCCAACATTTCAAAGAGAGTGAATCCTTTGTCTTGGGAGTTTTTAAAGGGTGCTTTGAACTCAGAAAATAATAGTGACATGACGCACAGTCTAAGTAGATCTAACTACAATTTCCATCATATCAATTATTGTAAGTACTACCTGAGCGTATACAAACGCGATCGCTCATATCACTGGTCAACCCTCCCTGTTTGGCTTTAATTCCAAAACAGAACCAAGTAGTGCTATCGTTTTTGCCGGTTAAATTTCCAAATGTATAGTTTGTCGCTGCAATATTAGGAACAGTTGCTGTACTTGGTAGTGTACAGTTATTGCCTTGGCAACGGTAAAGGTCAAATGTTGTCCCTCCATCCGGTGCTAACCAATCAATTCTGAGATCTGTATCAGAGCCATTATTGCCGACAAGATCTCTTCGACTAAAGTCAATCGTATTAATCGTCGGTTTCGATAAACCTTGTTGGGCTCCACAAACTTGATTACTTGCAGGGCTAACAATTGAACTTTTAGTGGCCTTAACTGCAAAACACCATTGATTACCGACACCTGGATCGCTACTCGGTGTAAAGGAAAGATTGGTGGTATTCGTTGTACTCCCTGATAATGGGTCGCAATTTAATCCTTGGCAACTAAATACCCGATAACCCGTTGCCCCGGTCACGGCTGACCAGTTCACAGTTGGTCTCACTAAAGATGAGTTATTCAAAGTAATTACGGGTGCCGCGAGACTGGTTTCGAGGGTTGTACAGGTTTGACGGCTGGTTGTTTGGGTGCCGTCAGTCACGTCAATGGCATAACAGATGTTAGTTCCTTCAGCAATGCCAGAAACACTATCAGTGAAACTACCGCTGCCCGTATTTTGTGTCGTTCTAGTAGATCTCGCCGTGGTGGGTGTACAGTTTTCTCCAGTACAACGTTTCAGAGAAAGATTATAGGTCGGTGATGCCGTACTGCCCCCTGTAATCGAACTCCAAGCAATATTTGCTTCCGAAGTATCTGGATCAATGGTGACAACAAGGCCGCTCAGCAACAGGGGATCAATTTTAGTTTCACATACAGTTTCTGTTTGGTCTGTTGTCCCGTCTGCATCGCTGACTTGAATTGCGTAACAAACGTTTCGGCCTCTAGCAATGCCACTAATACCATCTGCATGCACTGACGTAACATCAGAAGTCAGCAAGCTGGGCGTACAGCTACTATTGGTTGTATCGCACCGATAGAGATTGTAGGTATAGTCTGGGGTGCCACCTGTTGCATTAGGCCAGGTAATGTCCATCTCTGCACTACTAACATCAAGGGTTACTGTTAGAGAATCTGGCGCAGTAAGGGGAGCATCTTTAACTAGACATTCTGTTGCGCCAATGCTGGTGACAGCGCTACTGTCTGTCACTTGCACGGCATAGCAAATTTTACTACCACTGGTAACCGCTGCAATATTATCTCCAGAGAAACTTTTATCTTGGGTCGCTAAATTGAGAGGTGTGGTCGGAGTACAGTCTGGAAGATTAATAATACCAAGTATAGACGGGCTGACACAGCGCAATAGATCGTAAGTATAGGGATAGTCGCCACCAGAGGCGCTTAACCAAGTTAGATCGACGGTGTTATCAGCTTGTTCCGTAATTGTTTTGATTGGTGGTGCAGAGAGGGGTTGCCCCTTGATGATACATTTCGGGTCACTCTGGGCTTCGCCACCTGCTTGATCTTTGACAACGACGGCATAGCAAATTTTTTGACCATCGCTGATCCCTGTTAGTGGATCGGGGAAGTAGGAGGTATCGGCAATTTCTGGATCGCGCACCAATGTTGTGGGGTCACAATCATCTGCATTCCCTGCAACATCGCAACGCTTCAGACCATAGAGGTAGCCGGGATCACCGCCAGAAGCAGCTTGCCATTCAAGGCCCACTTCTCCTTGGGATTCCCAAATATCTTCAATTTGCGGCGGGATCAGTTTATCAACAATTTCAACACAAACAGGATTACTCGTGCCAATATCTCCTTCTGCATCCGTGACTTTGACAGCATAACAAACGGTATTTCCCTGGGATAAGCTGGAAATATTATCGGTGTAGGTTGTGGTTGTTAAGCTACTCGCAACAGTATCGGAAGTGGCAATATCAATGGCGCAGGTGTCTGGCCCTTCGCTACAACGATAAAGGGTATAGGAATAGGGTTGTGTCCCTCCGAGGGCTTCACTCCAGTTGACGGTTGCGGTCGTCAAATCACTACTTAAGGTCACTGAAGTAATGGAAGGATTTTTCAGAAAGCCTCCTTCTGGACTGAGACTCCGGGCAAAAGCAGCACTATTAACACTCAAAACTTCAGATGTATTATTGCTACCATCAAAGTCATTCACTTCACCGTAGAGTGCTAGATCGACTTTAAAAACATCATTGCCCGTTGCGGATGTACCTACTTCTAAGCACGCTCGGAAACCAGCATTGCCAATTGCAGTTCCAGAGGCGCAATCAATGGTAAGACTCGTGTTTTCAGAAATAGCATCAACGAGAACTGTCCAGTTACTAGGGTCATCACCTGTTCTATAATCTCGTCGCCGCAGCACCATCGGCCCGACCCAAGGGGAATTCGCATCTTTTTCTGCGATCGAATATTCAATGGTTCGCGAACTAGCATTATCCCCTGTGGTTGGAAAATATTCTAAAACCAGGGTGTCATTGGGGGTGTCGTCATCTGTGGTGGCAACGGAAAGAAAACGCGATCGCCGGACGTCTTCTGTGATGTAATCAATGGCGCGGTTAAGTTGAGAACGGCGCTGGGTCCGGGCTTCGGTGCGATTGCTGGCATTGAGGGTGGCGACCATGGCAGTGCCAAGACCGGCAGCCACGATCCCACTCAGGGTGATCGCCAGGAGCACTTCTGTAACAGTAAAGCCTCGGCTACCTTGTGAGGTCGATCGTCTATTGAGCAAATTAAAATAATATTTTAGGAGCCAACGTCTCATCGTTTTGCAGGCCTCAAACCGGTAGCAAGATAAAATGCCATAATCACACCTCAATGATACCCAAAAAAGCTATTGCAAAACACATTTAGCTGAGTCTGTTGAACTGTCTCCAGATGGGTAATTGCCACTACGGACTAAGCCCAAACCACGGGAAACAATGACACATTTCTGATTACCTAAATTGCCATTTTTTGTGAGGATCAGCACTAAATCTCCCGTGAGCAGATTGCTGGTCATATCACTAGTTCTTCCCCGAAAGTCGAATAAAAAGTCTCCTGCCTTGACGGTGGCTCCATTGTGACGAAGCGTGATCCCCTCTAAACTGCGATCGCCTGTAACAAAACAATCACTGTCAAAGGTAGGGTTGATGGCAGGACTTGACGGCAAAATAAACCGACAATTAATACTCCGACGGATAGCCTGACGCTGTACTTCCTCTAAAGCACCAAAAAGCTCACTCCTTGCACTGGTTAATTTACTACGATTGACAAAACCAAACATCACAGGTGCAGATATGGTTGCCAAAATGCCTGCCATAAAGATTGCGACCATCAACTCAATGAGTGTAAATCCGGTGCTCTTTTGTTTAGTTTCGGCAAGCGAAGGAAGCATCAGGCACAATCTCCGAATAATATTCTGCAATTTGTCGCCCACTGTCCGGATCAACAACACGATAACCAATTTGCATCGTATGATATGGGGCCTGGTTAAAAACACTCAAAGTTCGAGTCATAGTGTAGCTTTTATTGACCAGAGAAACCGAACTAGAGACTTCCCCTGTCTGGTTATTAGATTGGCCCAAACTGTCTTTGATTTCTGTGATCAAAGCCTGGGCATAGCCATCTGTTGTGGCTGCAGCATCACAAACAGGAGAAGCTTGCGAAAAGGATAAAGCGGCCAGATATTTAATTTCATCAAAGTCCGACTGAATCGCATTCATCGCTTCGGATGCACGCTGGGCCTGAACTCGCAGGACAACACCAATAAACGTAGCCTGGGCTGTCACAAGCACAAAGATTGTCGAAACGATAATCCCTGCCAGGACTTCAATGAAAGTGAAGCCCTGTTCCTTTTGTTGTGTTACATGACTAGAAGATTTGTCGATCTTCCGTTGAGCGTTAATCATCACTAGTTAGTCGTTCTCTGGGGTAGAGACGTTACCTCCTGTCTTTCCCATTCAACCACACCACTATTTTCAAACTTCTCTGTGTAGAGGGAGACATTTTCAAAAGTCATCCCGAAGGTATTACCAAGAGCCTGGGGCGCACCAGGGGGAATATTAACCACAGCACCACTAGCATTTGAGTTGGAAGCATCCCAAATTTTACCCCAAACAACACCATTCATTCCGTCACCATTGCCACCACCATTGATCCCTACCTGGGCATCAGGGGCATAAACAAAGAATGTCGAACTAGCTGTCCCATTGATGCGAATATTCTGCGAAGCTGTGCCTGTGCCACTATCTGGTTTACCAAAAATTGCAAAGTCACCAAAATCACCTTCATGAATAATTTGGCGGCTTCCAGAAATTGTTAAATCACCAGACAAAAAGACAACGACAGGCGCATTTGTTGTGTTGATAGTCCAGCTTCTAACGCCACCACCAATTGTCAAATTATTGGCTTTATAGACATAGGCTTGATAAGCTTGGGCTGGGCCATTTCCATCGGGGTCAAAAGAAACTGTTGCGTCACTACCGCTAGGTAAATCCCGAACACTATTACCTAAATCTGCAGTAATTGTTTGTGGTGCTACAGGTAAATCTGGCAGGTTGGGTCTCCCCAGCCGAGGGATAACATTTGTTAGGGTTGAATTATTCTGGGCCCCCATTGCACTACTGTGAATATAGCCTTGGTAATCTGCTTCAGAAATACCGGCAGCACAAGCATTTTCTTTCGCGGACTCTGAAAATTGGCATTTTGCACAGATTACACTGCTTTTTTCATTGGGATCAGCATTGACATTAGGAATCAAAGAAACATCGTTATTACCTAGTTCAATGAAGTTTTCCATAAAGAGGCCAGGAAAACTGGTTGGTACTTCATCAAGGTAGTTGTCAACATAAATTGATGCTTGTAAGCGCGCCGTTCCCTGGCTTGCATTGCCCTGAGCATCCTGGAATTCTCCCTCGACAATGAAAGTACCCGTGTTGGTTTGGGGGTTGTAATCATAGGCAAGCAGTTCATAGTTGCCATCGCCAGTACTATTGGTGGTCAAGCCGCTAGGGACGCTAACTTCTACGTCACCAGAATTACCACTGCAACCACCATCGAAAACAGAGGTTTTGAGAACACGTTTATCGGCATAGGCTGCGTCTTCCCACTCGTTGATACCGCTACCTAAAAGATTATTAGGATCGTAGTCAAGTTTTAGGAAAAGACTGTTGTTATCAGAACGAAGTACCCCAAGCACTCGATTTAGACCTGCTTCGGCGATCGCGATATTTTCCAGATTGTGTTGTTGCAGAGTCGAGGCGACTTGATCGTCATTGGAACGGAGGATCATCGTTGCGCCAGTGACCACCATGAAAAGACCTAGCCCTAGAGCAACCACGAGACTAAAACCGCTCTCCTGAGTCTGCTTTGTTTTTAGAAGGAACTGGAGTAAGAATGTATACATGGTGGTTTTTAACCTCGCAGTGTTTGTTGAAATTTCGCAATATTTTAAGCAACGACCTGGGCAGCACTGCTTCTACCTCTAATTATTAGGGTGCCCACAACTTGAGGTGTTTGTAACATTTTACAGATTAAATTTTATGTATCAGTTTTCCCAACTGAGACAATTAACCAAAAGTTACGTGGGGACAACGCGTTAAAGATAAGCTGCCTTAAGTTAAATTTAAGTCTAAAGGTAGATGTTATCAGTGATTTTAATCACGAATGACACTTACGTAATTTGGCTTAGATACGCTGGGCCAACACGTAGCGATCGCCCCCAGCAAAGTCATGAATGATTTGAATTTGAGTGTAATGACCATTGTCTGCGAGTAATTGCGCCACCGCTTCCCCCTGGCCACGCATCAGTTCAACGAGCCAAATACCACCAAAAATCAGATAATCCGGCGCTTCATTCACCAAAATTCGCAGATCAGCTAATCCATCTATGCCCCCGTCAAGGGCGCTGTGGGGTTCATGGCGATAAACCTCTGGCTGCAAGTCCGGCAATAGGGCAGCAGGAATATAGGGGGGATTGGAAACCATACCCGCCACCTGTCCCTGTAGGTGTTGCAGCGGTTCCCACCAACTGCCGTGGTAAAACTGAATTCGATCTTGCAATCCGTAGGCGATCGCATTTTTTCGGGCGACCTCAAGGGCAGCGGCACTCTGATCAACCGCATGAATCGTCGCTGCGGGAAAACTGTCGGCCAGACCCAAGGCGATCGCCCCACTGCCCGTTCCTAGATCGACCCAATGACCTGCGTGTAAATCATGATGACTCGCCTGGGCCAGATCAATTAAATATTCCGTTTCAGGTCGAGGGATCAAGACCGCAGGGGAAACAACTAGCTCAAAATTGCGCCAGGGCGTTTTCCCGACAAGATATTGCACCGGGATTTTTTCTTGACAGCGCCGTTCCCAGAGTCGTGAAAGTTCAGCTAAAGACACCTGGCTGTGTACGGCTTCCCGAAGCCCCAGCCGCAAACTCAACCGATCCACGGTGGTCAGTCCCTGGAGAAACCAATCCACTTCCTCAATAGAAATATCGGTGGCGATCGCCTGGGTTTTGGCCCACTGTCGCCACCGTACTAAATCCTGAGCCGCAATAATCTCACTCAAGAATCAACCGTTCCCAATACCCTATTGTTGTTGCCGTTGCTGCTCAATGACAGCTTGGATCAACTGGGCCGATTCCGTTGAGGGAATTAGGGTCATCGACTCCAAAAATTCCTGCTCCTCTGCCGGTAGATCCTCGTCGAGCAGTTTGGCGATAAATACCTCAAGGGGCATTACATTGATACTCAGCTCTTCATCTTCCGGGAAAGCATCTAATTGCTCAAGAATCGGCTGTACTTCAAAGAAAACGGGAATCTCACCGTTGCCATTGTTGTCATCCCCTGCCAGGGTTGGGAAAGAAACAATATCTTGTCCATTGGCATCCTTTTCCTGAATCGAGAGGAAAAATAAAGGCACACCGGGGAAGTTTTCCTGTTGCGTCACTTGGGCCGCCGCATTTAACTGCGCCATGGTCGGCAAAAACTTAAAGGTCAAATCTTCTGCTTCATCGCTCTGGGCAAACTGGTAGATCTTATCCAAACCGATGGGAAGAACGTTGGCCTCTTGCCACAGGGCCGCTTGAGCTTCTAGTTCAGCGACAATTTGGGGATCGGCATTGGGTTTTGCCCGTTCCGCATCGAGGAGTCTTTTTGATTCTGTTTGGCGGGCCGCCACGAGGTTTTCAGCATCCGAAAGACTCACAAAAACGCCCGTAACCCCCGACTCGCCGCCATTCTGGTCGGTAACTGTCGCAAAAATGGGCTGTCCTTCGTCGTTGATCAGCATATACATCGGAATTGGCCGGAGCTTTTCGACGACGGCTGCCTCAGGGAGCGCCAACACACTGCCATTAACACCTAAGATTGTTCCGGCGATTACCGTGCCCATCAGTAGGGCTTTTTGACCCAAACGAACCAGACTTTTCATAAATAAAACCTCAAACAAAATAACTGCAAGATTAGAAAAATTAATCCTAAAAAAATAAGCCGTCAAAATACTTTGCAAAATACTTTGGTTTACGTCTTAGAAATCCCCATTAAAAAAGCGGCAGTCTACACCATGATCTAGATGAACTGGGGTCTCCCATGGATGACGGATGTTGCAGTTTATCAATGTATTCTAGAGACGTGACTCCGTAAATTGGAGTTCCATTTCGTAAATGTTTATACTCAAGTTCCATTGCAGATAGAAAAGTATCGGCATAGGCTGGCCAACGACTTCGACTCTAACACAAAAAATTCAATTATTCTGGGGCGATCTAGGCTTTTGATTGAAGTGTCTTGGCTGACCTGGGATGGTCAAATTAATGGCGGCGATCGCCACCAGAAAGTCCTAAAACTTAAAAAATCGGGATGACAGGATTCGAACCTGCGGCATCCTACTCCCAAAGCAGGCGCGCTACCAAGCTGCGCTACATCCCGTTACCGTAGTGCTCTATTCTATGACAATTTGCACAAAGAACACAACATTTTTCAATTTCTTTCTGGATTTTTGCCAGGGAAGCTCCCCGGGACACAAAGTCAGCTACCGAGAAATCCTTTGCTGTGGGATCGGTGTGATGGAATTCGAGAGCACGATAGTCCGAAAAGCCACATCGAGAACAGTTCAGGTTTTGCTTGTAGGCTCGGAGGTAATCATAAATTTTTTGGCGGCGGGCGTTTTGCAGTTTTTGTTTACATTGCCGACAGCGATGGCGTCGATAGATCTTGTCCTTAACAACGTTAGCAATCTCGAAGTGTGATTCTGGTTGCAGTTGTTGACAATAGCGACATTTTCTTTCCATGGGGCCACTTTAGCTTGGATACCAAAACATCCCTTTAATCCCTTCTGGATCAAGGATAAAACCCAACCGCCGATAAAATTCCACCACCTGGGGATCAGCAAAAAGTGTAATGTTGCTAATGTCTGACTCTCGCAGTTTTTTGATAATGAACTGCATCAGGCCTTTACCTAAACCCTGGCTCTGGAACTGGGGATGAATCACCACATCCCACACCGTCGCATTGAAGGCACAGTCAGAGGTGGCCCGGGCAAACCCAATGAGACGCCGCCGTTTACTATTGCGCACTTCCCAGACGGTGACCACCAGAAAGCTATGTTGGATCGCTTTGCGGACTTTACGAATCGGGCGTCTGGCCCAACCGACTTGATCACAGAGTTCTTCTAGTTCGTAGAGATCTAGGTCGCGATCTAGGCTAAAGAAAATACGCGGTTGGCCAGCAGACTCAAGTTGTGAATCACTGATCTGGACATTTGGAACATCAACGGTGGGATTAAATAGTCGTTTTAGGAAACCCATGCTCATTTTATGGGGGCGATCGCCTCGGATGAAGTCGCAGGACATGACAAATAAATATTCTTGATAATCTTACAAGATCTTTTGCGAAGGCTGACTGTGGGCTGCTGGGGCACTAGGGAGCAGAAAGAGCAAAATTCCTGGAGTACACTGTAGAAAATAAGGGTTATTCGGAGATCACAAACGCATCATCATCTTTATCGTTGAGTATCTTTAGCCCCACTGCCCCCCATTAACTATGGCCGCCACCCTCAAATCTTCTAATTTAGATCTACTGAAACGTTTCAACCGTTCATTTCCCGAATTTTACGAACAATTCGTCAGTAGCGAAGCGCAATTTCAAAATCTCCAGTTAGCCTACCAGCTCTACCGGGCCAAGAAGCCGATTGTTGAGATTAATCCCGAAGGCAACCGGAGCGTCTTCCAGTTTGCCTACCGAAACCAGTCTTTTCTTTTAAGTGATATTTTCGGCATTCTCTTAGCCTACGGTTTGAAGATCCATAGCCTCAGTCTGTATGGACAAATCCAAGCGCCGATGCTCGTTTTTATTAAGATTAGTCTTGATCGCAATAATCAGCCCCTTGCCCCAAATACCGCCGGAAACGTCTGTCGAGCGGTGCGGGAAGCCCTGGCTGGGCGCTTTGAAGTAGAGGAAATGTTGGCCGTCGAGTTTGATTTTGCAGAGGGGCTCGCCGAGGTGCATACGGAATTTTACATTGACCCTGTTTTCCATCTACCGACTCTAATCATCGAAGCCAAGGAACAGGAAGGTTTGTTATACCGGGCCATGTATGCGATTTGGCAGGAAGATTTGTTAGTGATTAATGCGAATTTGGTGTCTTGGCGTGGCAATACAAGGCTGATTTTGTATCTTTTTGGCCCCAATGAAAGCGCGATTCCTGAGTATTTAGGCCAACGGATTGCGAGCAATGTGCGCGATCGCCTACTGCACCTTTCATGATGTCCCTAGGTCGAAGAAACCTGGGAGAACGCTCTTGGGTAAGATAAAGGGTGGTAGAACTGTGAGCCCATTGGTAACAAGATTTTATGGCAACAACGGTAATTCGCGATGTGCTCCATGCCTATGACTTTACCCCCAGCGATCGCCCCGCAGATCCTGTCGGAGAAGAGACCGAATATCCCACTCTTGTTTTTATCCATGGTTGGCTCCTGAGTCGCGCCTATTGGCAGCCCCTCATTGATCTTTTAAAACAAGATTATGCTTGTCTCGCCTACGATCTCCGAGGTTTTGGGGAATCTGCCGCGAAGACCCAAGGCGATCACTGCTACCCAGACCAAGGCTACACTCTCCAAGATTACGGCACCGATCTCCAACATTTACTCGACACCCTCAACCTCAAAAACGTTTGGCTTGTGGGTCATTCCCTTGGGGGAAGTATTGCCCTGTGGGGGGCCGCCATTTGTCCCGAACGGGTGCGGGGAATCATCTGTATCAATGCTGGGGGGGGCATTTATCTCAAAGAAGACTTTGAAAAGTTTCGCAATGCTGGCCAGAACCTCGTCAAAAACCGTTGGCCCTTCCTGAAACATTTACCGTTATTGGACTTATTTTTTGCCCGATTAATGGTGCATCGTCCCCTCTCAAGACAATGGGGAAAACAGAGAATTCATGACTTTCTCCAGGCCGATGCCACTGCCGCCCTCGGTGCTCTCCTCGAAACAACCACCGAACAAGAAGTGCATTATCTACCGCAGTTGGTGGCGCAATTAGGCCAACCGGTTTATTTTTTGGCAGGACAGCAAGATCCCGTCATGGAACTGAAGTATGTGCGCCATTTAGCCAGCTTTCATCCTAGTTTTGGTTGCATGGGCAATAATGTCCGAGAAATTGATCACTGCGGTCATTTAGCGATGGTTGAACAAGTCGTCTCGGTAGAAGAAAATATCCGCAAAATTTTAAATCAATATCACCCCTAAAAAGACTGTAAAAGTGCAGGGAGATTGTCTACAATGCTTAGTAGAGAAATGTTACTGTGCTCTGCCCAAACCTTGGAGAAGCTTATGCTACACCGCAAGATTAACCAAATCTGCAACGACGAAAAAGAAGTTTGTATATTCTTGCGGGATCAACAGCGCTGGATTGAAAATGCAACCATTACAGCGTTTGAGGGAGAAATTCTCACAATCCGTTATGAAACGGAAGAAGATGACGAAATTTCCTCCTGGGAAGAATTAGTGCGCCTAGAAAGCGTCGGTGCCATTACCCAAAAACTCGCCTCGGTGCCGAAGATGGATGTGGAACTGGCGATCGCCGAAGATTGCCCAGAAGCGGAGCAAATTTTCCCCCATTTCCCCGATTCCAAAAATCAAGACTAAATTTCTTCCGACAGATCTGGAGCCTGGGCGATCGCCTGAAACTCTGGACAATACCCCTCTGGTGTCACCTTAAAGCGATACAGGGGGGATTTTGGTTGTTGGCAGCGCAATCCTTTTTGGAAACGGCAGTTGAGGCAACAATCTAAGTTGTTAAATCGTTGGGCATCGACATTATGGTGCAGCAGTTCCCGCTCGTTAATGCCCCGCAGTACGAGTTCTTCCCCTTGCCAGCGCGCTTCTACCAAGCCCGTATCCGCAAAGGTTTGCCAGCGGGGATCATCGTTGAGGCTATTGGGCAAACTGATGGTGATCCAAGCCCCCACTTCATTGATTTCCCCTTCGTATTCTGTACTGTGGGGGCCTGCTGGTTGGATGAAAGTGGCCCCAATGGGAAGCTCAACTAACTTGCCAGCGGCGGGACAATGGAGTTGGTAACGGCTTTGGAGTTCTTCGAGGGCGGTGAGATCCTCTAGGTCTTGGGAAGAACCGTGGAAAAAGACAACGTGTTGGGGCCGCAAGTTATGGATTAACTGGGTGGTATTGCGACCGTCGCTGTGTTCGGCGAGGAGATAGGTTTCGATTTGGACGTGCTTTTTAGGGGCGATCGCCGCGAGGGGAGGCGCTTCAATGTCTAACCAAACCCCCGGATGTTCCGGTAACAAGAGTAAACAAGAACATTCCTCTGCCTCACAATATTTGGCGAAATCATTGGTGTAATCGGTGATGATCACATGGTTGCCCTGGTGTAGATCTGGATATTCACCTGGAGCGAGGCGGTGCATCCGAGGGTACACCCGGTCGTCCCAAAAGAGGGCCTGGTGACGGGCAAAATTTTGCACTGGATTTGGCAGTTCGGGCAAAATCTCTAGATACAAATCACAACCACGGGCCACTTGGCCTTCCACCCAAATATCGACTTTTTTGCCCGTAAATTGGTGGTGCGATCGCAGTAATTTGAGGATTTCTTGGCCGAGGCCGAGGCGCGGTACCGGCAAAATTACCGATTGACCAGCGTCTAGGGCGTCGAGAATCCGTTGGGTGAGATATTTTTCCTGTTGACGGCGGTGGGGGTGACGCATGGTGCCATAGCTACCCTCGATGATCAACACATCGGGCTGGAGACCCCGCAGGGCCTCAATGGATAAGCCATTCACCAACTGAAAATGGGAAACGGAAAAATCCCCTGTATAAAATACCGTGTAATCTCGCTCTGGGGTATGGAGCGTAAACAAGGCCGCCGCCGCCCCTGGTAAATGTCCAGCGGGGAAAAGTTGCAGGGTTAAATTTTTTGCAATTTCTACGGGCGATCGCCAGGGCAGCACTTGACCCAACTCAGCGGGAACTTTTGTCCCAGGCCAATTGAGGGGCAACAATGCTTGGGTCGCAGCACTGAGATAAATAGGGACTGCGGGAAAATGGCGATGTAGAGCGAGAATTCCCTCAGCGTGATCCCGGTGGGCATGGCTGCAAAAAACAGCATCGGGCATTTTATCCTGGGCCAGAAAATGCTCAAAATCCTTGACACCACAGTCGAGGAGCAGTTGATAAGGCCCCAATGTCAGAAGCAGACAAACACCTTCTGCTTGTTGGCCAGTGGCGTAGGGCAGACAGGATAATTGAGGCAAATCAGGCGCGACGGCAGGGGGCATTGGGCACAAAAAATCCTAGAATCCCAAGGAGGCGATCGCCGCAGGAGATCCTAGAGTATCTCAACGAACAATAAAAGACATGCTTAAGGGAACTTGTGGCGAAACTCCCCAAAAAATGTGGGTAGGGGCATTAGTGGGCAGAACCATTGCCGTGGTAATCATCGGAATCATAAAAACCATTTTGGGTACCGAAAAAGAGACAAGCCACGGTAAAGACACCAGTCAAAGCCAATAAAAGTAATTTGATATCCATAGGGTTAGGGTAACTGTACATTCAGTTTCATCATAGCGATTTTTCCAGAGAGCGGAAATTAACTTTTGTGGCGGCAAAATCTGCTATTTTATCGGAAATTTTTGGATTTTACGGAATTTTTATCCATGGCACCAGGGTGTATCCTTCGGGAAATTTACGGGTGAGTTTCAAGGCGATCGCCACAGGCAGAATTTTCGCGGGTACCGTTGGCCCAAACTTGGTAGTCACGCACTAACTGGTCAAGGAGTTGCCCCTTGATGCGTTGGAGAATTTCCCGCAAAAGGCGATCGCCTGTTTTTTTCACCAGTGCTTTGGGGGTAAACCAGAGGGGCGGCGGCAATTCGAGTTTAACCTGGAGATCCGCTTCACCTTCGAGTAACCATTGTTCCTGTTCATCGGCGATGGGTTGTAACCGACCAGTCACATCGAGTTTAAAGCCCTTCATAAAGGGTTCTAGACCCCGCAACTGGTAGTCCAAACTTTTGATATGGACTTGGTAGTGGCGATCGCACCAAATTTTCAAGGTCACAATGGGCTGAAATTTGTACAGATCTAAAAAACCAATGGGCCGCATTTTAAGTTGGTATTGATCCGGGGCAATTTTTTCGGTGCGTTCTGGATCGGCAATCGCCCCCACCAGACAATCAATGTCTTGGAGATACTCTTGAATCGGACGGGGTGCCTCTGGTACGGAGAGGGCAACAACTTCGAGAGCTTGGAAGCGGATGGCCATAGTAAAGTTTTGTTCCTAAAATTTTGTAGTCAACATCGAATCAATAGAAACCCTGGTTTTGCCCCCAAAAAGCACCCCAGAAAATTTCAAAAAACGCTCAAAATTGCCTAGAGACGCCGGTTTTTTAGGGATATGTAACGCAACGTAAACTTATATCACCTTTTCGCCAAGGGACTTCTAGCCCTGCGGTAAACTAACCCATAATCCAGAATGCTGACATAATCAAACCACATTCTTGTAGGAGTTAACACTCAATGTCTCATAGCGTTAAAATTTACGACACTTGCATTGGCTGCACCCAGTGCGTCCGTGCCTGTCCCCTTGATGTCCTAGAGATGGTTCCTTGGGATGGCTGCAAAGCGGGTCAGATCGCATCTTCTCCTAGAACGGAAGATTGCGTTGGTTGTAAGCGGTGTGAAACTGCTTGCCCCACCGACTTTCTCAGTATCCGGGTTTACCTCGGTGCCGAGACAACTCGTAGTATGGGTCTGGCCTACTAAACTCGCCCATTTAACACAAGCCTTTTTGTATTGGGTTATATTAAAACACTATCCCATTAACGTTTTCAACCATTCTGGTCATTTCCGGAGAGGCATTTTAGTCCTCTCTTTTTTTTATTGTCCGCTACATTATATTTGTTTCGCCATTAGAATGCGGCGATCCGCGTAGATGGCGATCGCCATGGGTCAGGCTTGTTCAGGATTAAGTTCTATTTTTCAAAAAAATCAGGAGTAAATTAACCAATCCAGTTAATTTCTGTGGGATCAGTCTCCTTGGCCGTGTTTAGGGTCTCTTTAGAGAGTGGGGGTTGAGTCGCTTTCGCGTTGGGCTGCTGGGCGAGAGATGTTTTGGGATGATGGGTGGTCTGCCAAAATCGGCGATCGCCAACATGTTGATTTAGGATACGACGCAGGAAAAAATTCAAGGTTTTCTGGGGAATATAACCTTTCAACACCGCTAAACTGCCGAATAACATATGGTTTAGCCGTTGCTCATCAAGAATTAGAGCGAGCTGCTCGGTGGTCAGTAAATCCGCTTCAAGTAAATAATCACCAAGCCGTTTGCTATCAATTAAGATCAACTCTTGTTTAGCATATTTTGCAAAAAAATCAGCCGTGGGTTGACGAATCCAGCCCCGCAAAGTCAGAATTTCACCAAATTTTAAATCACTATAAATTTGCTGATCAAAAAGAGCCGTTTGTAATTGGGCTTCGGAAATCAAGCCTGCATCTTCAAGGACTTCGCCAATCAACTGAATTTTCAGACTATTATTGGTAGATGCTGCATTCATAAGCGCTATTTCAACCTACTGTGACGATGCAAGAACAATACTTTACAGACCCAGTGATACTCATTGCCGTTAAAAGATTGCTCTTTTATTTTTTATTTTTTCCATAGAAATATAACTAGGTATTTATTGTTTTGATTGGGATACTACAGTACCTATTTTACTCAATCTTAATGCAATCATAAGTGATGAATGTTAATTTCGACTCCTACTTTCGCCATAGACAAGATGATAATTTTTTTATCTACGAAAGTTATCGCAATTTTGATCTGGGGTTAATCATCCTCTGCTCAGAAACAGAAGCACTGGAATAAATATAAATACTTAATGATTTTTTGAGGCTTTCTTCATTAAAAATCAAAATTCTGACATTGCCATGGGCGAAAAGGCTGAACATCAAAAGGCGATCACCTCCGCCCTGTAGAAAAAAAGAGAAGTGATCTCAAGCTGGATATTTAACTGGCAGAGCAAATCCCTAGGGGATAATCAAGACCGGACAGGGAGAAAGATTCGTAACTTTGCTCGTGACACTTTCGGCGACTCCTTCTTGGGTTAAGCCCATGCCTCGACAGCCCATCACGATTAAATCCGCTTCAATTTCATCGGCCACATCACAAATGGTGAAAGAGGGCATCCCTTCCCGTTCAATAATCTCCGCTTCGATCCCCGCTTGGGCAAAGAGATCATGGGCTCCCTGGAGGAGTTTCGCCACCGCTTCTTCGGAATTCATCACCCCCTGGCGTTCCTCTGGCTCTGTCGGTTCGACCACGGAGAGCAGGACTAAACGACTTTGGAAAGATTTCACAAGCTGAATCACGGTCTCCGCTGCTTCACGGGCTTCACGACTTTTATCAACGGGAAAAAGAATAGTTTTAAACATGGTAGCTCTACCTCCTAGACACAGGCTCCGGTAAAATCTGCATGGAGATATTTTTCTGGATTTGGAACTTCTAGTTCAATTTTCTCGGAAAAATGGTCTTCTTCTGATGACAAGATGACAGAACTTTATAAAAAGCAAGCATTTGGAGGATCCTAATTGTGGCTAAGAAATCAGTTGCAAATTTAACAGAGGCAGATTTAAGCGGTAAGCGCGTGTTTGTCCGGGTTGATTTTAATGTACCCCTCAATGAGAGTGGTGTAATCACTGACGATACCCGGATTCGGGCAGCACTCCCCACCATCAAATATTTGACTGAGAAAGGTGCCAAGGTAATTCTTGGGAGCCACATGGGTCGTCCGAAGGGTCAGGTGGTTGATTCGATGCGCTTAACGCCTGTGGCCGCTCGTTTGTCTGAATTGTTGGGCCAATCTGTCACCAAGTGTGATGATTGCGTTGGAGATGATGTGAACCAGGCGATCGCCAACCTCGGCAATGGTCAAGTAGCGTTACTAGAAAACCTCCGCTTTAACCCCGGCGAAGAAAAGAATGATCCCGAATTTGCCAAGCAACTCGCGGCCAATGCAGACATTTATGTCAACGATGCGTTCGGGACGGCTCACCGTGCCCATGGTTCCACCGAAGGCGTAACCCACCATGTTGGTACTTCCGTTGCGGGTCTTTTGATCGAAAAAGAACTCCAGTTCCTCAAGGGCGCCATCGAAGCCCCCAAACGTCCCCTCGTGGCGATTGTTGGCGGTTCTAAAGTATCCAGCAAAATTGGCGTCATTGAAACCCTCCTCGAAAAGTGCGACAAGCTCTTGATCGGCGGCGGGATGATCTTTACGTTCTACAAAGCCCAAGGGAAATCCGTCGGTGGTTCCCTCGTCGAAGATGACAAGATCGATTTGGCAAAGAGCTTAATGGAAAAGGCCCAAGGGAAAATTTTGTTGCCCACTGACGTGGTTGTCGCAGACAAGTTTGCCCCCGATGCTGAAGCTAAAACTGTCAGCGTTGACGCAATCCCCGATGGCTGGATGGGTCTCGACATTGGTGCCGATTCTGTGAAGGTCTTCCAAGAAGCTCTCGATGGCTGTGGTACAGCGATCTGGAATGGCCCGATGGGAGTATTCGAGTTCGATAAATTTGCCGTGGGTACCGAGGCGATCGCCAAGACCCTTGCTGGTGCGACTGAAACTGGTACGGTCACGATTATTGGGGGTGGAGACTCCGTTGCGGCCGTCGAAAAAGTTGGTGTTGCAGACAAAATGAGTCACATTTCCACCGGTGGTGGTGCCAGCCTCGAACTGCTCGAAGGCAAAGAGCTTCCCGGTATTGTTGCCCTCGATGATGCCTAAACTTTTAACCGTTCTTTTGCTCTAACAAATACCCCCCTAGCTCAATTTAGGGGGGCTTTTTTACAGAGAATTTTTCGAGAATGTTAAGCCTGTGGGACATCCTCCAGGGCAAATTGCACCAGACGATCCACCAATTGAGGGAAGGAAACGCCGCTCTGTTGCCACAATTGTGGGTACATACTCAGGGCTGTAAACCCAGGCAGGGTATTAATTTCGTTAATTAACACCGTCTGGGTCGCTTCTACATAGAAAAAATCTACCCGGGCAATGCCACGGCAATCAAGGGCTTGGAACGCTTTAATGGCGAGTTCTTGAATTTGTTGGGCGATCGCCCCTGGGATCTCAGCAGGAATGTGCATACTAGATTTCCCGTCGGTGTACTTCGTTTCGTAGTCATAGAAATCACTGTCAAAGCGAATTTCCCCCACCACCGAGGCTTTGGGCTGATCATTCCCCAAAACGGCACATTCTACCTCGCGGGCCGTTACCCCAGCTTCAACAATAAGCCGACGGTCATATTCTGCTGCGAGATCCAGCGCTTTTTCCAGTTCGTCACGGGTGCGCACTTTACTAATTCCCACGGAAGACCCCAGATTTGCGGGTTTGACAAACATCGGGTAATCAAGCTGGGCTTCAATTTTGTCGCAGACCTTTGGGAAAACACAGGGGCCAGACCAGACTTCAGAACGCAAAACCCCTACATAATCTACCTGGGCCAAACCCGCCTGGGCAAAAACCATTTTCATCGCCAGCTTATCCATACCTGCCGCTGAACCGAGCACTTTACTCCCCACAAAGGGCTTTTCCATGAGGGTCAGCAGGCCTTGGAGGGTGCCATCTTCACCGTTGGGGCCGTGGACAATGGGAAACCACACATCAATGCTGGGGGCCGCTGGGGGAAATTGCCAGCGACTGGCCGGATCAACGGTTTCTACGGGGAGGGCTTTGCCGGCAGTGAGTACCTGTTGGGAAATCTCTGGGTCGTGCCAAATACCATTACGGTCGATGTAAAACGGGAGGAGTTCGTATTTGTCGGGGTTATCTTCCTGGGCAAAGGCTTTGGCGATCGCCGCCGCTGAAACGATGGAAACATCATGCTCCCCAGATTTCCCGCCAAACAATAAACCAACCCGTTGCCGTGCCATCACGTTCTCCACCATAGATATCGGGATCATTATAGGGGCAAGGGGACGCCGCGAATGGCAAAATCGAGCAGTTCCATCGGATGCCACAGGGGAATCGTTTGCCCTTGCTGCTGGAGCTGGTTTTGGATTTGCAGACTACAGCCTGGATTCGCCGAGGCGATCGCCTTCGCCCCAGTATTCATTAAATTTCTGGCTTTACGTTTTCCTAGTTCAGCGGCAATTTCCGGTTGAAGGAGGTTAAATACCCCAGCACTGCCGCAACAAAGATTATGTTCAGCGGGTTCCCGGAGCTGCATATTGGGAATTTGTCGGAGTAGATCGCGCGGTTGGACAGAAATTTTTTGGCCATGAAGCAGGTGGCAAGCATCCTGATAGACCAGGGGAAAAGCTTCGGATGTTAAAGGATTTAAAGGGGTTGTTAGTCCCACCGTCGCGAGAAATTCCTGAGCATCGCGCACTTTAGCCGCAAAATCCTGGGCTTTTTGGGCGTAGTCTGGGTCATCTTGCAAAATTCGCCCATATTCCTTAAGGGTGTGGCCACAACCGGCGGCATTGATAATGATGTAATCGAGGTCTTGATCGGCAAAACTATCAATCATCTGCCGCGCGAGTTCTTGGGCTTGCACCGTTTGCCCCTGGTGGGCCGGAAGCGCCGCACAACACCCCTGACCCTGGGGAATCACCACTTCACAGCCATTGGCCGTCAATACGCGGGCTGTTGCTTCATTAACCGGAGAAAAGAACAACCGTTGGACACAGCCCAGCACCATGCCAACACGGTACCGTTTTTCCCCCTGGGCTGGAATCAAGGTGGGTAATACTTTTTTGCTGGCCTGGAGATTAACTTTAGGCAGAATCAACTCCATCGCCGCCAGTCGAGGTATTAGTTTGAGAATCCCCAGTTTACGAACGAGCCATTGCAGACCCGAATTTTGATAAATCCACAACAATGGCAGCAGCAATTTTAAGCGCAAAGGATAGGGGAACAGATTAAAAATCAGCCACCGAAATAGGCGATCGCCGAGGCTTCTGGTGTAGTTGCGCTCAATTTGCGCCCGCATCGAGGCCAGCAGTTCATCATAACGGACTCCCGACGGACAAGCCGAAGTACAGGCCAAACACCCCAGACAACTGTCGAAATGTTGTACCGTCGCGCTGTTAATTTCCGCCTCCCCTTTGGCGATCGCATCCATCAGGTAAATACGGCCCCGGGGAGAATCCATCTCCGAGCCGAGCACCCGATAGCTCGGACAGGTATCCAAACAAAAGCCACAATGCACGCAACTGTCGATCACTCCCTGTTCTGGGGGAAGCTGCGGGTCAAAACCACCTAATTTTGTGTCAGAAAGGGTCATTGCTCGTCCAAAAACTGCCTCAGATCACTATAAAAGTTTGCGGCTCCGAGAAAAAACCTCCCAGGATAGGGAGGCGGAAAATCAACATAATTCGTAACGTCTAAAGGCTTAATGGGTAATCCTTTAAGATGAAAACTTAACGGTTTCGGGGGAAAACGTAGCCAACCCCTAGGGTAAGGCCCACATCTGCATCATCGGAAAAACCGACATTAAGCCCCACATTTCCGACAAAATCCCGTGAGAAACGGTAGTCAAAGCCGCCAGTGGCCAAGAAATCTGTATCGCCAGAATCTGTGACGATGCCGCCGCCAACATAGGGATTGACGCGTCCCCGACCCGCAAAGTCATAGGTGATTGGTAGCGTCACAGAGGTATCATCCCCGAAATTGACGCCAGGGCGGAAGGATAAATTGTTCAGAATCGCGATTTTACTAATGACCGTGACCCCATCATCGGCAACACTACGATCGGGATCTGTTAAACCGACATTTCCAGCAACACCAATGTAACTGTATTGATTCGTGGGAGTGATTTGGGCCTGGGCTGCACCGGCAGTGAGCATAACGCTACCGAGGCTAAGTAAAGCAATTATTTTTTTCATGGTTGAGCACTCCTCAAAACGTTTGAAACTTGTCTGAAAAAGTCTCGCTTAGGAGACAGAAATCAAGGGTTTGCCAAGTTTCTTTACATCTCCATTGTAGGATTTTCATTCAGGAATTGGGTTTCTAGTGGAGAAGGACTGCTCTATTCGGAGGTAACGCTGTCCCGTTGCCAGGCACCATAGTGTCCGGCGTAGAAGGAAAGAATCGCTTCAATTTGTTGGCGATCGCCTTGGGGAAGATCCGCCGGATAACGTAGATGCATTTCCCCAATTTGACTGTGGAAATAATTAAATTTTGGCGATCGCCGCAACTCTAATTCCACCTGTACTTGGGGCACCTGTTGCAGATGGGCCGCCACCTCCCGATAAATAGCCAGGGGTAAATCTTCCCGCCGCAAACGTTCTGTGATCAGTTCTGTTACAGTGCCCGGAGTTGTCACAATCGCTATCCTTTTTCACGTCAAATTTTAGGAGCATTGTACCGTTTTGTTCGCTCCCCTTGGGGGGTAATATCTCGATGGTGGTTGGCTTGTGTTTTGAACGAGCTTAACCTTCTTCTAAGGTCGGCACAGTGCGTTCTCCAGGATTACTCGCCACCGAAGTTTCATTGAGTTTTTTCTGAATCGTCATGCCATACTGCTCCAGGGTGACCACGGGAACGCCCCGATTAAATACGATTTCCTTCACGAGTACCTGGCCATTGGCGACGTAGTCTCCCACCTTCACGTAACGGCTAAAACGCTCATCGGGGGATTCCACCATCACATAATCAATGCCATTGATCTGTACGACCCCCGTCACTTTGGTGTTATTTGCGGCAGTGGGTTCTGGTAGGGATGGAAGAATGGGGCTAAAGTCTAGAGGTGGTGGCGGTGGGGCGATCGCCACGCTCCCAGGAGCTGTGCCAGGGGTGGTTTGTCCAGGAGTGCCAGCGCCATTGGCTGTGCCAGGGGCACCCGGTTGTGCACCAGAAGTAGTTGGTGTCGGAGCTGGGGGAGGTGCTAAAGTCACTTGGGGCGCAAGGGAAAGATCCGCAAAGGGATCGGGGCGGCCTTCTGTGGTAGCCCGACGGCGAGCATCAGGGTCAGTGGATGGGATCAGCACAGAAGACAATGTTTCTGTTGTCGGGGGGGCAAACAATTCAGCGTCTGGCTCCGGAGCGGGAGTCGGTGCTGTGGTTTGGGGGGTTTCCGGGGTCGGTTCATCACCGCCACCACCGGGCAATAGAGAGCAACTCCCGAGCGTTAAACCCACGGCAACAAGGGGCAACAACAGAAATACTTGACGCATGGCGGAAACCTCGACACAAAATGCTGGGGTAGGGGGTGGATGAAAATGAAGTTTTAAAAAGTTGCTTCCAGTGTAGAGGAAAGTGCCAGATTGATTCTCAATTAATTGGTGAAATTTAACGGTTACTTGATTAATTGCGCCAAAACTTTTCCCGTAAACCCCTCGAAATGCAGATGAGGAATTATATAAATGCTTGTTTTACACCACAGTCATCCTTGGGATGTTTCCCCTGGGGTGGCCCGGGAGATTCAAACGTCTCTAAGGCAATGGATCATACTTCAAGATGACTTACCAACGAACGTCAAAACCATTGCGGGGGTGGATGTGGGCTTTGAGGCGCGCTTCTCAATCACACGGGCGGCGGTGGTGGTTTTGTCCTTTCCCGATCTAGAGATCCTCGAAACGGCGATCGCCCGCTGCCCCACTTCTTTTCCCTATGTACCGGGATTGTTATCTTTTCGGGAAGTGCCCGCCATCTTGGAGGCATTAGAAAAAATTACGCATTTACCAGATTTATTGTTCTGTGACGGCCAAGGTTACGCCCATCCGCGCCGTTTAGGGCTAGCTTCTCACTTGGGGGTCTTGTTAAATTTACCGACGATTGGGGTGGCAAAATCCTGCTACATCGGTACCCACCAAGAGGTGCCCCTTGAAAAAGGGCAGTGGGTGCCTTTACAGGATCACGGTGAAACCATTGGTGCAGTGCTCCGGAGTCGGACGAAGGTGCGTCCCCTCTACATTTCTGTGGGTCACCGGATCAGTTTAGCCACAGCCCTTGATTTCGTCCTCGCCTGTACACCGAAATACCGTCTGCCAGAACCAACGCGCTTGGCGGATAAATTGGCTTCTCGAAAACCTAATTTCCCATAAAAAAACCGCCTTGGGGCGGCATCGATTTGTTTAAAAAACTGAATGGACGATTTAGGCGATCGCACAGGCCCGACGGTAGCACCACCGCAGCAAAGTGATCCCAAAAACAAATTTCGCGGCCTCTAAGACCCAATATAAACTGTGCCACACGGACATTTGCAAAGGCATCGTTGCTGTGCCATTGAAGCCGGACATTTCTAAGCCAAAGCCAGCCAATTGAGGCGTAATCAAATAGGTATAAAGCAAAGCAATATTTAACAAAATACTGGCAATGACGAGGGCATTTAAGGCTTGGCGATCGCCAAAGAGATGTTCAAATTTAAACCCAAAAAAGATCGTTAGAATTCCGGCGGCACAGACCACCTCTAAACGATTAAACACCTCAAACAAAACATAGCCAGTGCTAATAAAACCGCTGTCGGCCATCATCCCTGTCATGGACAACACAGGAATGATCACAAAATCGAGGAGGAAAGAGGCACTCAACCAAAACCCCAAGATCGTCATGACAATAGCCGATAAGTTGAGGGAAAACGGTTGCTTTTTGAGGGCATAGTTGAACATAGTTTCTTCTCCCGAAACTGGGCCTTACTTTTTTAGCTTAAAAGCTTAGGGAACCCCATCGGTAGCATTGCCCCAAAACGACATAATCTAGTAATACTCTTTCATAAATCGCAATACTCTAAGCTGCTTTTAGAGCGATTCACCAGCATGGTAAGAACTACGCACCAGAGGCCCTGAACGCACATGGGAAAAGCCCATTTCCTTGGCGATCGCCCCTAGGTGTTCAAATTCTGCCGGTGTCCAATATTTTTGTACAGGTAAATGGGCTAGAGACGGGCGCATGTATTGGCCTAGGGTGAGGCGATCGCAGCCCACAGCCCGTAAATCCCGCAACGCTTCGATAATTTCTGCCTCCGTTTCCCCGTGACCGAGCATTAAGCCCGATTTCGTTGGGGTCTCAGGATTGTACGCTTTCACCAATTCCAAAACCCGGAGCGATCGCCCATACTTTGCCCCCCGCCGCACAGGGCCCTGGAGCCTTGCCACCGTTTCAATGTTGTGGTTGTAACAAGCCGGTTGCGCTGCCACCACCGTTTTTACCCGTTCTGCCTGAGCTGTTTCTGCCCCTTTCCCACTCCAAAAATCTGGGGTCAGCACTTCGATCTGTGTCCCTGGGTTTTCATCTCGGATCGCGGCCATTACCGCCACAAACCAGCCAGCTCCTCCATCGGCAAGGTCATCACGCGCCACCGAAGTCAACACCACATAATTCAGTCCCAACAGCTGCACCGACTCCGCCACTTTTTGGGGTTCCTCCGGGTCAAGGGGGAGGGGGATTTGGCCTTTATCTACCTGACAGAACGCACAAGCCCTGGTGCACACTTGCCCCATCAATAGAAATGTTGCGGTTTTGTTGGCGTAACACTCACCCCGATTTGGGCATTTCCCTTCCTCACAGATAGTGTGAATGCCCCGTTGCTTAACGATTCGCTGGACTGTCGAGATCTCACTGGCTTTACCGAGGGGAGCTTTGACCCAACTGGGCATGGGCAAAATCGGGGTGCTGGAGGAGTGAGACGCAGAAGAAGCCATAATTTTTATAAAAACGCTGTTGAGGGAAGTTCTGGGATTTTTAGAATTAGTTTACTGAAAATCTAGTTAACCCAACATCCCCAGGTACGGGGCTAGCCCAGTGATCAAAGTCACGGTGGCTTCAGGTCGATGAGTATGTCAAACTGAGGAAAACTCAATCGCTTAACTTCTAGATGATCGTAAATCTTGGTTGAAGCTTTTAAAATTTTTACCAAGCTCACGCCATCATAGAGACGACCCAGCCAGCTATTTTATGTTGTGAAGGAGTATGTTGTGACCCACAAAATCCTAGTGATTGACGACAGCAAGGTGATCCGTATGCGGGTCAAGGATATGCTGCCAGAGGGGAATTTTGAAGTCATTGAGGCCAAGAATGGACTTGAGGGCTTCAATCTCATCAATACGGAACATCCCAATCTGATCATGTTGGATTTTCTGCTGCCGAAGATGAGCGGCTGGGAAGTATACCAAGAAATTCAAAAACGCCCGGAACTAAAGGCAATCCCCCTAGTGCTGATGTCTGGCCGCAAGGAAGAAGTCACCGAAAAGCTCCCGGAACCCTTTGAACTGTTTTCATTCATCGAAAAGCCCTTTGACCAAAAGCAACTGATCAACGCGATCAAAGATGCGATGGCGAAGGCGAAAAAACAGGCCCAAACAATCCCAGAAGTTTCTCCTTCTTCCCTCAGCGCGAGCACAACGGGAAATCCAATGGCGGCAGAAATCGTGGCGTTACAGGCGAAGGTAAATGCCCTCCAAGGGGAAATCGATCTGCTCAGAAAACAAATGGGGCAGTTGGTCAATTTCGTGAAACAGAAGTTGAAGTAGGATTTCGCTAAACTTGACCAATATTTGTATTTGTTGAACTGCCGACCAGATGATCATTGGCGAAAACATCAAGGGACAATAATTTCGATGGGTGCACAGCTTTCTTCTTTAGTTAAGGTGTTGGTGATTTCGGCGGTGGGGGCAGCGTTAATCAAGTATGGTTTGCCCTATGGTTTCAACCTAGCGGCGATCGCCCCATCTAATGGCGGTGCTTTGGCGGCAATTTTACTCCCAGCGATGGTGATGGCTGGGCTATTGTGGTGGCGGAGTACGTCCCAGACTTCCTAAAAGGGCAAGGGTTAGTCAAAACTAAGACATAATCAAAACAACAGCACTAACTTGAGGCGTGTGAGTAACGTGGATTTTCGGAAATGGAGCGGCTTCATTGTTCTTCTGAGTTCCCTGTATATTCTCTGGCAAATTAAAGCGTTTTTACTGTTGTTGCTCACGGCAGTGATCCTGGCTAATGCCCTCAATGTGCTGGTAATTAAGCTGCAAACCTGGGGCGATCGCCTTGCGGCCCGTTTCAACCAACCCTTACTGCGAATGGGGCGTTCCTTCGCCGTATTTACCGCCCTGTTTATGGTGGTATTGATCCTCTGGCTCGCCTTCACCATCGTCATTCCGCCTTTTATTGGCCAGTTCCAAATTTTGTTTAGCAAGCTCAATACAGGCTTTTATGAAATCGATGAATGGTTAGATTCCCAAATTTTCAAAATTGAAGAAAACTTTGGTCTGCCGATCAGTGAACAACTGCCGAATCTCGATGAGGTGATCCCCCAAATCCCGACCCTGCTCAATGAGCTGCTTAATCGCGGCTGGAGTTTATTTTCCGACTCCCTCAAGGTACTTTTAAATGTCTTGCTGCTGACGGTTTTAACCTTGATGTTTCTGGCGGATCCCCAACCCTATCGCCAGGGATTTATCCGTTTGTTTCCTTCTTTTTATCGCCGTCGGGCAGACGAAATCCTCACCCTCTGCGACGCCGATCTCAAGGGTTGGGTCGCAGGCATTATGTTCAATATGTTTTGTATTGGCATCCTGAGCTATGTGGGTCTTTCAATTTTGGGGCTGTCATTGGCCTTACCCCAGGCGATTTTAGCTGGTTTACTGACCTTTATTCCGAATATTGGCCCGGCTTTGAGCGTAATTCCTCCCATCCTCATTGCTCTGTTAGAAGCCCCGTGGAAAATCTGGGCAGTTTTAATCTTATACTTCGTAATTCAGCAGGTAGAGGGAAATGTTTTAACCCCTTGGGTAATGGCCCGGCAAGTCTCCCTACTCCCTGCCGTAACGCTTTTGGCCCAGGTTTTGTTTGCGGTGACATTGCAGTTGGGGTTTTTGGGGCTGTTCTTGGCGTTACCCCTAGCAGTTATCGGTCAAGTGATCGTTCGCGAGGTATTGATCAAAGATATTTTAGACCCTTGGCAGGCGAGGGAAGAAGGCCAAGTGCTGGCGATGGTCTCCGGAATTGTAGGCATCGAAACTAGCCAATCCGTAGCGCCAGAACCGGAAACAAAAACGCCTGAATTGCCGACGGATCATCCGCCGGAGTCCCCCAGTTAAGGGAAACTTTGTGTACCCTTGTTAGGAGTGATTTTATTCTGGTTGAGGAATTAATGTATGGGTGCGTCCCGGAGTGATTGGCGATCGCCAGTGGTCTTAGGTCTAGTTGTCAGCTGTGCCGTGAGCCTTAGTGGTTGTGGTGGGCCACCGCCCCAAGCCCAAACTCCCCAGGGAGTACCAGTAAAATTTGAAACCTTAGATTCAGATCTGCTCGCCACCACCACTGAATACGTGGGGGTTTTAGAAGCGGATAATCTCGTGACCCTCAAACCAGAAGTAGACGGCATTATTCAAGCCATTCAAATCCAAGAGGGGGATACTGTCACGGCAGGAACGCCCATTTTGACCCTCAAGTCAGAACGCAGTCAGGCTTCTTTGCAACAGGCGATCGCCGGAGTAGAAGCGGCCCGGGCCGCCCAAGCCAATGCCGAAGCCCAACTCAGTGCTGTCAATGCGGAAAAACTAGAGACCCAAGCCGACTTAAAACTCCGGGAACAGGATCTCCAACGGATTAAAAGCCTAGTGGATACCGGGGCTTTACCCCAGCGAGATCTCGACCAGAGCCAACGGGATCTAGAGGTGGCCAAGGCGCGGCTAAATACCATCAATCAACGGATCAAGGCTGCCCAAGCAAGTGTAAATCAAGCCAAAGCCACCCTCCGCCAATCAAGCAATACGGTGGCGATCGCCAATGAAGATCTCCGGGAAACCCAAGTAACAGCCCCCGTTGCGGGCACCATCGGTGACTTAACCGTGCAACAAGGAGACTACCTCGAACAGGGAGCCACCATTGCCACCATTGCCCAAAATACACGCCTGAGTCTTAACTTTTTTGTGCCCATCGAGCAGGCTCCCGATCTGCGTCTCTCCCTCCCCGTCGAGCTGATCGACTATCGCACCCTCGAAACCGTGGGTCGGGGTCAAGTAAGTTTTATTTCCCCGGAAGTAGACTTTACCTCCCAAACCATCTTGGCGAAGGCCAGCTTCGATAACCCTGACAATCGCCTTTTCACGGGGCAACTGGTCAAGGCCAAACTTATTCTGAGTCAGCAAACCGGGGTTTCGGTGCCTGTCACGGCTGTATCCCGCATTGGCGCAGAAACTTTTGTCTTTGTCACTGCCCCCAATCCCGACGCCCAAGGGGAAAACGATCCCCCCCTGATTGCCGTCCAAAAATCCGTCACGTTAGGCGCCATTGAAGGCGATCGCTATCAAGTGTTAGAAGGATTAACTACCGGGGAACAGGTGATTACCACGGGCATTCTCAATTTGACTGACGGCACCCCTGTCTTCCCCCAAACCGAAGAAGTCTTCCAGTAAAGCGTGGGGATTTAGTTAATGCCGATCACATATTTGCGCCATTCGTGGTTGAGATCATCCCGGGTGTATTTCAAAAGCTCGAAATAAAGACTGCTGTGGGGTTTGCGCGGCTGGATCAGTAACTCCATTTCTGCTTCTTTGGGGGTGCGATTGCCCTTACGAACATTGCAACGCATACAGGCGGTGACGAGGTTTTCCCAACTGTCTACGCCACCGCGCGATCGCGGAATAATGTGGTCGAGGGTCAGTTGTTCGCCACGCTTACGGCAATATTGGCAGGTGTGGCGATCGCGTTCCAGAATATTTTTGCGAGTGAGGGGAATCTCGCGGTAGGGCACCTTAATGTAGTGGCGCAGGCGAATGACGGTGGGGAGAGGAAAATTCTGGTAAATGACGCGGCCATTGTGTTCTAGGCTTTCGGCCTTGTCTTTGAGCAACAGCACCACTGCCCGACGCCAACTGGTAATGTTGAGCGGCTCATAAGAGGCATTTAGCACCAATACCTTGGCCATATTCTCCCCGTAATCTTTGTAAAGAAAGACGCTAGACTCAATATTTCCGCCTATGCTAGCACAGCTCTCAAAGACAGGGGGCGTTGTCGCCACTGGGGCCATTACGCCACAATTTGTGTATATCCTTGATGATTTAAACTTTTTTCAATGAAAATTGCGATTACTGGTGCAACAGGTCTTGTGGGGCAACGTTTGGTTGAGCGTTTGTACCCTGCCCATGAGCTTTTAGTCTTGACCCGCAGTGAGGCCAAAGCCCAAGGCATCTTTCCGGCTTCTGTCTATCCAAAGCTCAAGATTGTGGCCTATACCCCCACGGAGTCAGGCCCCTGGCAGGACTGTATCTCTGGCTGTGATGCGGTGGTGAATCTGGCTGGGGCTCCCATTGCGGAACAACGGTGGACACCAAGCTATAAGCAGGAAATTTGCCATAGTCGCCAGGGGGGGACAGAAAAAATCGTCGAGGCGATCGCCAAAGCCAATCAAAAACCCCAAGTACTCATTAATCCCTCTGCCGTCGGCTATTACGGCACCAGTGAAACCGCCATCTACACTGAAACAAGCCCTCCCGGTAACGACTTCCTCGCAGACGTTTGTCAAGCATGGGAAACTGCGGCCCTAGAAGCCCAAAACCACGGCACTCGTACCGTCATTCTCCGGTTTGGGATTGTCCTCGCCAAAGAAGGAGGAGCCCTCGCCAAGATGATTCTCGCTTTTAATACCTTTGTCGGCGGCCCCCTCGGCACAGGTAAACAATGGGTTTCTTGGATTCACCGCGATGATCTCGTTAGCTTGATTGAAATGGCCCTTACCCAAGCCGATTGGCAAGGCACCTACAACGGCACTGCCCCCAATCCAGTCACCATGGAAACCCTCGCCCAGACCCTAGGATCTGTAATGAAACGTCCTGCTTGGCTCCCAGTACCGGGCTTTGTTTTAGAATTACTCCTCAGCGATGGTGCGAAAGTCGTATTAGAAGGGCAAAAAGTGCTACCCAAACGAACCGAAGAGGCTGGCTTCCAGTTTAAATTTCCGGATCTCAAAGCTGCCCTGGTTGATTTACTGGCTAGTTAATTCCCCGACAGCCGAATGGTTTAGCCAGACTTGTGAGAGTCAGCAGCCTATTATTTTGATAAAGATTTATCGTATTTTTTTACAAACCATGTCTGAAATTATTACCTCCGCCGTGAGCGATCGCATTTGTAACCACATGAACAAAGACCATGGCGACGCGGTTCTCCTGTACGCGAAACATTTTGGCCAGTGTCATCGCGCAGAAGCCGCAAAAATGTTGTCCCTGGATGAAACGGGGATGGCCCTTGAAGTGACCGACACCACCGGCACAGAAGCGGTACGCATCCCTTTTCCAAAAACTTTAGCCAATGCTAAGGAGGCCCACACTGTGTTAGTGGAAATGATGCAAGCAGCCCAAGGCAATCCCACCTAAACAAACTCCCAGCAACTTACACCATAATTTGTCTAAAGCCGTCTATCCTAGGCGTTCTGTGGGGATGGGCGGCTTTTTGGCGGCCTGGCATATCTCAAAATTTTATAAAAATTTAAGAATCATGTCCTTTATAGTATGCATTCCGTTTAATTGGCTACTCTAAAGTCAGCTCAACGCGCCATATCCTAAAGAAAACGAGTGCTTGTGCCTAAGGATCCCCTGACTTATGAAAGCGACCCCTAGATTTTTTCCTTCACTGTGTATCACCGTTACGATGAGCTTTTTGGCACCGATGGTGGTTTGCGGTTTACTTTTGACCCTCTGTGCGGCGGTGGGGATTTTCCCTGGGGTAACTGTTGAATTGTTAACGGATGCCTTTGGGAATGTGCTAAAAGTTTTTGGCAATGGACGCATTTGGGAAGGGGTCTTAGTCATTGCGATCGCCTGTGGTTTTGTCGGCGGTATGTTTGAAACCTTTAACTTTTACTATTACCAAAATATGAATTAAGGAACTAAAGTCCTGGGGGCGACCGTCTGAGAACATAACGGAAAATTGCGATTGGTTACTATAGAAAAGAACAAGCCTTCGGTTTGTTAGCCAATCTACCTTCCCTATTCAAAACAGCCACAGGAACACAAGCATCATGTTGCATCGTCGAAAAAACCGCTGGATGTATGGCCTATTAGCCTGCATTGTCGCGATCAGCGTCAACCTTGCGACACCCACCGTTAGCCAGGCGGGTTTTTTTGAAAATCTTTTGCGGGGCGTTCTAATTTGGGGGGTGCAGAGTTATCAAATCTCCAATCTCTCAGATGCCCAGGAACAGGACTTTGGTCAACAAATTCACAATGAACTGACTCGTTCCGGCCAGGTTAAACTCTATCAAAATCAGCGGGTTGTGAGCTACATCAACGAAATTGGCCAACGTTTAGCGCGCCAAAGCACACGCCCAAATTTAAATTACAAATTCTTTGTCGTCGAGGATGACAGCGTGAATGCCTTTGCCACCATGGGGGGCTACAACTACATCAACACAGGGCTAATTAAAACCGCCGCCAATGAGGCAGAACTTGCTAGTGTAATTGGCCATGAAATTGGTCACATTGCGGCGAAACATTCCCTAGAACAGATGAGAATGCAGGCCCGGAACCAGGGGATTTTGGCGGCGACGGGCTTGGATAGTAGTCAGATTGTCCAGTTGGGGGTGGCGATCGCCGTTGATTATCCCAACAGTCGCAGTGACGAAACGGAAGCGGATGATCTTGGGTTTAATATGTTGACCCGGGTCGGCTATGCCCCAGAGGCGATGGCTTCATTTATGAAAAAGTTGATGGCAGCCAACAGTGGTGGTGGTCGTCCCCCGGAATTTTTGAGTACCCACCCAGCCACCAATGATCGAATTGTGCGACTCCAAAATAAAGCCGCCCGTTATTCGGGGAATCCCCAAGGTTCGCTCTATGCGGAGGGGTTAAATCAGCAACGTTATCGGAGTCGTCTGTCGCCCCTGCTCTAAATGGTTGGTTTTTAACTCAGTTTTTAGGCGATCGCCAAGGAAAGCGATCGCCTTTTTTGGGTGTATCTGTGAGCAAAAAAAATCCCCCATGGTGCTGGGGGAAAGGAATTGTATTCGATATATGCGGGCGAGTTAGTTAACGGCCGCCACCCTGTTTTTGTTTGAGGATATCGAACATGGCATCCTGAATTTGTTCCTGGAGAGTCGGATTATTGGGCAGCTGATTACTAATGCGATTAAAGGTGCTGCGGGGCATAATGTCGTCGATGAGGTTGGGCAAGACATTGTTGCAGTAGTTACGCACTTTCCCAATGGCGGCACGGTTATTGAGACGGTTAATACTCTGGGGCTGATCACAGCGAATTTCCCAGTCCGGTTTGCGGCCAATGAGATTTTCGACCTCCAACAAGAGATTATCCATGCTGTTGTTGCCGTAGATCGCCAGATAGGCTTCGGCATAGCGATTAATGTCTGCGGTGCTCGGTTGTTGGGCGATCGCCTGATTTTGCCAGCCAAGAATTTCCGGTTTGAGGGTTAATTGGGGCGCTAGCCCCAAGCCCAGGGCGCTGAGGGTAAGGCAACTGCCCAGCAAATAATCTTGGAAGCGACGGGGTAAAAGCATAATGACCGATGGGGAATAAAAATCAGCGATGGCAAATTTTAAACGTATTTAATATTAAAGAATAGGTTTTAGGGAGGGAAGTTCCAGGGGGCAACTTTTTTCTGCCATGGTTGCAAGGGTTTAGCGGAAATGCTGACAGAGTTCAAGAATTTTAGTCGGGAGAATTTCCTCGGCGATCGCCCCTTGTTTCAGTCCGGCTTCGAGTTCGAGCAAAATCGGCAGGGTTTTGAGGAGTTGCTGGCCCCGCAACCGGGAAATTTCCTTTTTCAAAAAATATAATCGTTTGGGATTCTTGAGATCCGCCAGTTTGGCGATCGCCTGATCGTCCCGTTCCCCAGCCTCGATCATTACCTTAATAATTGTCCACATCCGGAATTGACCGATCAACGTCGCTACAATCCGCAGGGCAGGCTCATTTTGCGCCAACAGTTCCCCCACCAATTGAATCGCTAAACCACCATTGCCTTCCCGGATCGCCTCACAGAGTTGCAAACTATTTTGGTTCGTTGCTGCCACCAGTTGCTGAATTTCTACTTTTGTTAACGGTTGTGTCCGGCTCCCCTGATAAATTTTGAGCTTTTCTAACTCATTCCAGAGCCGTCGCGTATCATTGCCCACTGCCTCACCGAGCAATTCCGTTGCTGGTCGATCTAAATTCACCCCCAATTCCTGCGCCGTACTTCTGGCCCGATCCGCAAGGGCTTCCGTCTGCCACGGGGGAATCGGCGAAAACTCCCGTACTTTCGCGTGTTCCTGGATAAATTTTGTCGATTTTAGCCGCTTATCTGGTTTTTTACGGCTCGTGATTAACAGATGTGAACTTTCGGGAATCACGGGTAATGTCCGGTGCAATTCCTGCAAAAGACTATCCGAGCAAGATTGGCACAACGTCGCTTCATTCAGCCAAACTAACCGTCCTCCCATGCCAAAGGGCGGCGTCATCACCTCATTCAGCGCATCAATAATACTTTCCTCTTTACTGCCGTCGTAGGTCTGAAAATTAAACGACAGCCATGCCGGATCTAAAACCGATTGCTTAATCTGATCCACCGCTTGGGCGATCGCAAAATCATCCTCTCCCCAGAAAAAATACACCGCCATCGCAATCCGCTAAAATCACAAACAAATCAAGGTAAAGTAAATAGAGCATCCCTCGCAACGTAACCATTATGCCCAGAACACAGCGCAACGATAATTTTATCGACAAAAGCTTTACGGTGATGGCCGATATCATCCTCAAAATTCTGCCCACCAATAACCGTTCCAAAGAAGCCTTTGCCTATTATCGCGATGGGATGTCGGCCCAAGCCGATGGGGAATATTCCGAAGCCCTCGAAAACTACGAAGAAGCCCTGAGGCTTGAAGATGACCCCAATGATCGTAGCTATATCCTCTACAATATGGGCCTGATCTATGCCAGCAACGGCGATCACAACAGAGCCCTAGAACTCTACCACGAAGCCATTGATCTCAATCCCCGGATGCCCCAGGCCCTAAATAATATTGCGGTGGTCTATCACTACCAAGGCGAAAAAGCAAAGCAATCTGGCAATGAAGACGAATCAGAAGCGCTCTTTGATAAAGCTGCAGAATATTGGAAGCAGGCGATCCGCATCGCGCCGAACAACTACATCGAAGCGCAAAACTGGCTGAAAACCACCGGCCGCTCGGAAATGGACGTCTTTTTCTAACTGAGTTAGTGATCAAAACTTTAAAGTAAGCATTCACATTGAGAATTTAAACATGATTGATCTTGAACAGGTCCGCAAGGTTGCCCATTTAGCACGTTTGGAATTAACGCCGGAAGAGGAACAGCGCTTACCCTCCCAACTCAGCGCGATTTTAGACTATGTCGAACAACTCAGCGAACTGGATACGGACAATGTAGAGCCGACCACTAGGGCGATTGATGTGAGTAATATTACCCGCGCCGATCAACAAAAAACTTACGGCGATCGCCAACTTTTACTCGATAATGCCCCAGACCGCGAAGATGATTATTTCCGAGTCCCCAAGATCCTCGGCGAAAGTGAATAAGTAAAATTATTCAGTTTAATTTGCTGTTATAAATCCTCGTAAGGGGATTTTTTTGTGTCTCTCTAGTACAAATCTCAAGGTTTTCGAGGACTTCCAAAAAATTTGTACAATACAATACGGTTTCTTTAAAAAATATTAAGGTTTTATCCATGGGCCAGACCACAGAAGCGCAAACCCTAAAGTACGGTGAGCGGGAAATTGAAAATGGCGAACTCATTACTTTCCCGAACCCCCGTCCCGGACGTCGCTATACCATTAACATCACCCTGCCAGAATACACTTGTAAATGTCCTTTTTCTGGCTATCCGGATTTTGCAACGATTTACATTACCTATGTACCGGATCAGAAAGTGGTGGAGTTAAAAGCGATCAAGCTTTACATCAACAGTTACCGCGATCGCTATATTTCCCACGAAGAAGCAGTTAATCAAATTCTCGATGACCTGGTCGCGGCCTGTGATCCCCTCGAAATGACGATCAAAGGAGACTACCAGCCCCGTGGTAATGTGCATACTGTCATTGAAGTTACCCACACCAAAGAACAAGCATGATGATCTTCGCTTGGCAGTTCCAATCCCCTGGCCCCATTTTGTTTGAGGTGGGTAATTTTGCAATCCGTTGGTATGGTCTTTTAATCGCGATCGCCGTGTTGATCGGGGTGAATTTCTCTCAATTTTTGGCAAAGCGACGGGGGATTAAACCGGAGTTACTAGCCGATTACGTCATTTGGGGAATTATTGGGGCGATTCCCTGTGCGCGGCTGTATTATGTCCTGTTCCAGTGGCGCAGCTACGCCGATCGTCCCCAGGATATTATTGCGATCTGGCAAGGGGGCATTGCGATCCACGGGGCGATCCTTGGTGGTGTAATTGCGGCGTTAATTTTTTGTCGCTTGAATCGCCTTTCTTTTTGGCAACTGGGGGATTTGATTGCGCCTGCTTTGATTTTGGGGCAAGCCATTGGTCGCTGGGGAAATTTTTTCAATTCAGAAGCCTTTGGGGCACCGACAGATTTACCCTGGAAGCTTTATATTCCCCTCCAAAATCGCCCTTTAAACCTTGTGGAATATGAATATTTTCACCCGACTTTCCTCTATGAATCTGTCTGGAATCTTGGGGTTTTTGCATTACTCCTCTATTTATTTTTCTGGGGTTTGCGCCATGGCGATCGCCTCAAAACAGGCACAATTTTCCTGACCTACTGGATCGCCTACAGTGCTGGCCGCGTCTGGATCGAAGGCTTGCGCACTGACAGTTTGATGCTTGGTGGGATTCGCGTCGCTCAATTGGTCAGTTTGACAGGGATGGCCCTCGGTATTTTGGGATTAGTCTGGTTATATGTCCTGAAACGACGCTTACCCGATGTGCGATCGCCGCGGGAATTGCGAGAGGCAGAAGCTATCCCAGAAAATTCCGAGACTTAAACCGTTACCCTTGCTCCTCTAGTGACAACATTATCCATGGGCCAAACCATCCTCGTTACGGGCGCCGTCCGCTCTGGCAAAAGTGAATGGGCTGAACACCTTGCACTCCAGTCCCAACGCCCCGTCACTTATATTGCGACGGCCACTGAAAATCCTGACGATCCCGAATGGATGGCCCGGATCCAACACCACCGCGATCGCCGCCCGAAAAATTGGGGATTTATGGGTGAGTCAGTCCATCTAACCGAAGCGATGCGACATATCCCCGAAGACCACTGCATCCTTGTAGATTCCCTCGGTCTGTGGGTGGCCAATCATTTAGAAACAGAGCCTGCTCCTTGGCACCAGCTCACCACAGCATTTTTGGAGGCGATTAAAAGTTCCCCACGGATGCTAATTCTCGTCGCCGAAGAAACGGGTTGGGGCCTCGTCCCCACTTACCCATTAGGACGCTTATTTCGCGATCGCCTGGGCCGTTTGATCCGCGAAGTGGGCCTCGTTTCTGATCAAGTCTATTTATTGGTGGGTGGCCATGCCTTGGATATCAAAACACTAGGACATCCCTTGCCTCCGGTAAAAATGCCCCTCAGCTGAAGTCAATTGTATCTTTTTGTAACAAAAACTCTGCTAGATATTAAGAAAAGTGTTTACACTCAGGTTATGAAATCCTTCAGAAGGCTATATGCCTATGGAGTATGTGTTATTTTAAGAAACGTTAACCATCTGAAATAGCCTATATTTCATAAGGTTGACCCGCTTACATGATTCTCGGAAACTCCCCTGACCATAGGATTTATACCTATTGGCTTTTGCTCATTTGACAGGGAGAATCCATAACAAGGAAACTAGCGTAAGCCATTTAATATCCAACCCTTGTTCATTCATATAGACAAGAGGAATTAAAAACTATGACTATTGCAGTCGGACGCGCGCCCCAGGAACGAGGCTGGTTTGATGTCCTCGATGACTGGTTGAAGCGAGATCGATTTGTCTTCGTCGGTTGGTCCGGTATCCTCCTGTTCCCCTGCGCCTTCATGGCTCTCGGTGGCTGGTTGACTGGTACCACCTTCGTTACTTCTTGGTACACCCACGGATTAGCATCTTCTTATCTCGAAGGGTGTAACTTCCTGACTGTTGCTGTATCCAGCCCTGCTGACAGCCTCGGTCACTCCCTCCTTTTCCTCTGGGGCCCCGAAGCCAACTGGAACTTTGCCCGTTGGTGCCAACTCGGTGGACTCTGGAGCTTTGTTGCCCTCCACGGTGCTTTTGGTCTGATCGGCTTCATGCTGCGTCAGTTTGAAATTGCCCGTCTGGTGGGTATCCGCCCCTACAATGCGATCGCCTTCTCTGGCCCCATCGCGGTATTCGTCAGTGTATTTCTGATGTACCCCTTGGGTCAGTCTAGCTGGTTCTTTGCCCCCAGCTTTGGTGTCGCTGGTATCTTCCGTTTCATTCTGTTCTTACAAGGTTTCCACAACTGGACGCTCAACCCCTTCCACATGATGGGTGTTGCAGGGATTCTCGGTGGTGCGCTGCTCTGTGCGATCCACGGGGCAACGGTAGAGAACACCCTGTTTGAAGACAGTGACCAAGCAAATACCTTCCGAGCGTTTGAGCCGACCCAGGCAGAAGAAACCTACTCGATGGTGACCGCAAACCGTTTCTGGTCTCAGATTTTCGGGATTGCGTTTTCCAACAAGCGTTGGTTGCACTTCTTCATGTTATTTGTGCCTGTAACTGGCTTGTGGATGAGTTCTGTGGGGATTGTGGGTTTAGCATTGAACCTGCGTGCCTATGACTTTGTATCCCAGGAAATCCGCGCGGCGGAAGACCCCGAATTTGAAACGTTCTACACGAAGAATATTCTGTTGAACGAAGGTATGCGTGCATGGATGGCACCGCAAGACCAAATTCACGAACAATTTGTATTCCCTGAGGAGGTATTACCCCGTGGTAACGCTCTCTAATGCGCCCATTTCCGGTGGTCGTGATATCGAATCGACCGGCTTTGCGTGGTGGGCTGGTAATGCCCGCCTGATCAATCTCTCCGGTAAGCTCTTGGGTGCCCACGTTGCCCATGCTGGCCTTATCGTATTCTGGACTGGTGCAATGACTTTGTTTGAAGTCGCTCACTTTGTCGCAGAGAAGCCCATGCACGAGCAGGGTTTCATCCTGATGCCTCACCTCGCAACCCTTGGTTGGGGTGTCGGCCCTGGTGGTGAAGTTATTGATACTTTCCCCTACTTTGTCGTTGGTGTATTACACCTGATCTCTTCTGCGGTTCTCGGTCTGGGTGGTATCTACCATGCTGTCCGTGGCCCTGAAACCCTCGAAGAATATTCCAGCTTCTTTGGTTATGACTGGAAAGACAAGAACCAAATGACCAACATCATTGGTTATCACCTCATCCTCCTGGGTTGTGGTGCGTTGCTACTTGTCTTTAAAGCGATGTTCTTTGGTGGTGTATACGACACCTGGGCCCCTGGTGGTGGCGACGTGCGTATCATCAGTAATCCAACTTTGAACCCGGCAGTAATCTTTGGTTATCTGTTCAAAGCACCCTTCGGTGGCGAAGGCTGGATGATCGGTGTCAACAACATGGAAGATATTATCGGTGGCCACATCTATGTGGGTCTGATTTGTATCTTTGGTGGTATCTGGCACATTCTCACCAAACCTTTCGGTTGGGCCCGTCGTGCGCTCGTTTGGTCTGGTGAAGCTTATCTTTCCTACAGTCTCGGTGCGCTGTCTTTGATGGCCTTCATCGCGACTTGCTTTGTGTGGTTCAACAATACTGCTTACCCCAGTGAATTTTATGGCCCGACTAACGCTGAAGCGTCCCAGTCCCAGGCTTTGATCTTCTTGGCTCGTGACCAATCTATGGGTGCGAACGTTGGTTCTGCCCAAGGTCCCACTGGTCTTGGTAAGTACTTGATGCGTTCTCCTACCGGTGAAATTATCCTCGGTGGTGAAACCATGCGCTTCTGGGATTTCCGTGGTCCTTGGTTGGAGCCCCTCCGTGGCCCCAATGGTCTTGACCTCGACAAAATCCGCAATGACATTCAGCCTTGGCAGCTTCGTCGTGCGGCTGAATACATGACCCACGCCCCTAATGCTTCCATTAACTCTGTTGGTGGGATTATTACGGAGCCTAACTCCTTCAACTTTGTGAACCTTCGTCAGTGGTTGGCTGGTTCTCACTTTGTTCTTTCCTTCTTCTTCCTCGTTGGTCACCTGTGGCATGCTGGTCGTGCACGGGCGGCTGAGGCTGGTTTCGAGAAAGGGATTGACCGTGAGACTGAGCCCGTACTGAACATGAACGAACTCGACTAAGAATCTGTTGAGGCGTCAGTTTAGTTACTGAGTTTCATGAATAAAAACTCCTGCCCTAGGGTAGGAGTTTTTTGCTTGGGGCATACCAGCTTTAGAAGAATCAATACGAGCGGAACATGGCTTGGGTGCCTTGTTCGAGGGCATCAGCTAACTGGGCGGTGTCTTTAAATTTTTGGGTTGCTAAAGTTACACCGGGTAATTCCAAGTCTGAGAGACTTTCATTGACTAGGCGGAGGTCTTTGATGATGTGTTTGACCATAAAGCCCGGTCGAAAATCCCTGGCGGTAATTTTGTGACCGAGGTTGGCGATCGCCCAGGAACCAGCCGCCCCAGTCTGACAAACTTCGATCATTAAATCTGGGTCAAGGCCTTGGGATTGAGCCAACTGAATCGCTTCACAGAGGGCCACCATGTGGATTGCACAGAGGACTTGGTTGCACATTTTTACAGCCTGGCCACTACCTATCTCCCCGCAGTAGTAAATATTTTTTCCCATGGCTTCGAGGTAGGGCTTGGCTTCATCAAAATTCGGGCGATCGCCTCCGACCATAATTGTCAAGGTGCCATTTTCCGCGCCAACATCGCCGCCACTGATGGGGGCATCGAGGAACCGGAGATTTTTTGTTTTGAGGGTTTTGGCAATTTCCTGGGCCGCCGGTTTTCCAATGGTGCTGAAATCAATGATTAGGGCATTGGGTTTTGCGTCGTGGATTACCCCTTCTTCTCCTAAGAGAACCGATTTCACGTCGGGGACATCGCTCACACAACTAAAAATGTAATCTGCATCCTGTACCGCAGTGGCGATCGCCGGCGCAACAGACAAACCAGCGGCAGCGACCCTAGCTAAGTGGGGACTGGCAGCGGCACGGTTCCACACAGTGACTTGGTAACCTTTTTTCTGGAGGTTGAGGCTCATCGGTGCCCCCATGACCCCCATACCGAGAAATGCAATTTTTTTCGTCATCGTTTAAGTATCAATGATGATCAAGATCGCCTCTAGGTTACTCCGGGAACAACTGAATTTCCGGAGACTCTAGATCATCTGTGCCCTGTTTTAAGGGATCTGTCTCTGGGAAAATATCTGCTTCTGGTACTGCGGGACTGGACTCAATCCCTTCCTCAGACGAACCTTCAGCCGTTTCCGGGGGCGAAGCCGCTTCTGGTTCTAGTGTTGATTCGGGCGCGGTTGATTGTGGGGTTTCAATCTCTGGAGTATCTGGGGGGACTGCTTCAATTTCGGGCGCGGGAGCAGGTTGTTCAACCTCTGGCACTGACTCAGATTGACTGGGGCTTGTTTCCTCAACGGTCGCAGCGGGTTCTTCTTCCTCATTTGGTATTGCTTCAGGGAGATCAGGAGAAGGGCTGGATTCTGCTTCTGGTACTACCTCTTCTTCCAAGGTTGGCAAGGTTTCTTCTGGAGCAGGGGCCATTTCTGTTTCTGCTGGTGGCGTCGCTTCATCAACTTCCGGAACAACGGTTGGTGCTGGCTCTAATGTTTCTTCTGGGGCAGTCGTTTCGACTTCAGGGGGGAGAGGTTTGGTGGTGACGAGGCGTTTCGCGGTTCTGAGGGAGAGTTTGTTTTGGACGAGCTTGGCAAGGGTGTCGTTGAGCTTCGGATCGTAGTTGATGACGCGGACAGGGCTATTGTAGGTATTTTCTAGCAGTTCCCCTTGGTCATCGATAAATTCTAGCTTGAGCCAGTTTTCGCCTTTCTTGAAGCCTTCGAGGTAAATGGGATGCCAGTCATCGAGAATAAAGCTCTCACCATTGATGGTGATCCGGATACGCCAGTCATTCACATCATCACTATTGTCGGCCTGGGCAATGAAGTGCAGCGGGGCATTGGTCAGATAAAAATCCAACATGATCGGCTCAGCACCGTAGGTTCCCTGGGGGCGACTATAGGTGAGGAGGGGCTGTTGGAAATCGGGAATATTATTATTACTTTTGGTGAAAATATTAAAAGTAGTTTCGGCGTAGGCTCCTTCGTTTTTAAAGCTTTCGTGCCAAGGACGGGAGGCGAAGGCGCGGATCAGGTGGCTGCCGGGACTGAGGTTTTCGAGGGTGACGGGTTTGCTGGTGTCGTAGATGGCAATGTAGGGCTGGTCATCGACAAAGAGGTGAATGTGCGGCCCCATGCCTAGTTCTTCGTCCTTGAAAATGGGTAGGTCATTGACCTGGAGTTGGACGTCGATGGTGGTGCTGTTAAAGGTTTCGTCGGGACGGGGACTAAGAATTTTAACCTGGGGTTGGTACTGGTCTAATTCTTGGCGCAGTTCGGTAATTAGGCTGGGCGTCGCCACTTCTGTGAGGGCTTGGGTGGTGACGGGCGTCGATTCGCGATTGAGATCACTGGCGAGGCGGGCATCGAGGCGATCGCCACAACTCCAGAGGCCGAATGCCAAAATAACGAGGAGAATAATCCGCTTAAACATTTCCCACAGTCCTTGATAAGCCACGCTTTTTATCTTCTCACTGACCTGACAAACCGCCAACATCCAATCAGAAGAATGGCTTTACCAGCGAATTTTGTAGAGATGGAACAGTTCGCCCGATTGTTCTTTGACGATTTTTGCGCCGGATTTTTTGATCAGGGCTTGCCAGTCGCTTAGGTCTTCGAGGAATACTTCCGCGCCCAGGTAGGTTTCCAGGATTGACCAGTCTTCGGCCATGTCTTGGCTTGGGTCAATCACATCAAAGACAAAAAAGCCCCCTGGTTTGAGGACACGCCGGACTTGTTCTAACACGGTTTCCCAATATTCCAAGGGATAGTAACAGCTAAATCCGGTGGCGATCGCCAAATCGAAAAAACTGTCCTGATAGCTTTCGAGGTGATGGGCGGGTTTGTTCGAGATACCTTTAAACAGTTTGGAATTGAGCTGGGGGGCGCGGGATTGGAGGATTTCTGTGGCAACTTTACTGATGTCTTGGCCATAAAAATAGGCATTCCAGTCGCGCCAAGGATAGATCAAAAAGCTGATTCCGCAACCGAGATCGAGGCAAGCTTGGTTTTTTTTCGGTTGGGCCAGTTCCCAAAATTTCGAGGTAACGCGGTTCTGGAGCTTGCCGGATTGCCAGTCAAGGAAAATGGGCAGGGCTTGTACTTCGTCGGGGAGATCGGGTTTTTGGTTTTGATATTCTGCGTCGAAACGTTTGGCGATCGCCTCCGTGAGGGTAAACCAATTTAATTCGCGGTTGTCGGTGGGTAACTGGGAAAACATGGGCCGCCCCGAAGTTTAGAAAATTCAAACCATTCCATTGTACAAGTCGCAATCTACAGGGAATCCGTCATCGCAAGTTGGGGGATAAAGTCAGTTTCAACAAGGCAGAGATTAAGGCTGAGTTGTAGTTGCTGGCAGAGGGTATTGATCATGTTTTGGATGTCATCGGCCACAAACGTAAGACCGGGGATTAGAGGCTCGCCAAAAACTTTTTCATATAGTTTTGGATCGGGATTTAGACGAATCGAACCGTGCTGCAAAATTGCCCCTTGGCGACGTAATTGTGCTGATCCAATCAGTTTATAACCAGATTCCGTTACCAAATCTGCCTTGGTATGGGTGCGAAAACAGCTATCAAAATACCCATAATTCCGTTGCTGGTGGCCATAGCTTAAAGGAATTCCCAATTCCCCAAACCCAGCAATGAGAAATTGGCAGAGGGTTTCGTAGTTTGTTTGGCGATCGCCTTTTAACCCAGACGTAATAATCGCGTAGGTGAGATCTCCCTGATGAAGCACCGCCCGACCGCCACTGGGCCGCCGCACTAGATCAATTTTTTTGCCTTTGTAGGTCAAATTTTCCCAAAAATCGGGATATTTGCGCTGATGGTAGCCGAGAGAAATCGCCACAGGCTGCCAGGTGTAAAACCGCAGCACTGAGGGGATTTTGCCCTGGAGATGCTGATCCAAAAGCCAGGCATCGATCGCCATTTGGGTTTCCCCAGACGCTTCGATGGGCGGAATATAGTGCCAGACTCCAGTCATTACAAGAGATTTTTCGGGAGATAGCCGAGGATTTTCTTAATGTCCTGGGTGCGGTGCTTATCCACAATCAAAGTCACATCCCCCTGGCGCACCACCACCACGTCCGCAACTCCTAGGGTTACTACCGTTTCGTCGGGATTATCACTGTAGACAATCGCCCGTTCTGTCTCGAAGGCATGGTGATTCCCCACACAAACATTCGTCACCGCATCGGGGGGCAACAATCTTTCGAGCGATCGCCAATCCCCCAGATCATCCCAACCGAATTCTGCGGGCAACACATAGGCATGGGCCGTTTTTTCCATCAGGGCGTAGTCGATACTAATTTTCGGCAAGCTATTGTAGGCGTCGATGCCTTCATTTTGGAGCGGTTCAAGGATTTCGGGGGCGTAACTAGCAAGTTCCTGGAGTACCGTGCGGATCGAAAAGAGAAAAATCCCGCTATTCCAGCTAAATTTGCCCGTTTCCAAAAAAGATTTCGCCACAGCCGTACCGGGTTTTTCATAGAACTGATTCACCTTAAAAATGCCCGTTTCAACCGCTTCCCCCTGCTCGATATAACCATAACCCGTGGCGGGATAGTCCGGTTTGATGCCGATGGTGGCGATCGCCAATTTATCTTTGACAAAATTCGCCGCTTGGTCGAGGGTTGCCCGGAATTTATCTGGGTCGCCAATCCAATGATCCGCCGGGAAAAAAGCAACGACCGTATCTTCTGGGTAGTATTGCGCCAACTCTAAACAAGTCCAGGCGATCGCCGCGGCCGTATCCCGTCGTTCTGGTTCTACCAAAATATTACGCTGGGGCAGTTGGGGCAGTTGTTCCCGCACCAGATCCGCAATTTGCGCCGCCGTAATCACCCAGAGATCTGTCCAATTGTCCTGGGAAACTAAACGATTTGCCGTCGCTTGGAGCAAACTCACCCCAGACCCATCGAGGCTGAGGAACTGTTTCGGGCGGTCTTGACGACTGAGGGGCCAAAAACGTTCGCCCTTGCCACCAGCCAAAATTACGGGGATGAAAGTCATAGGTTGGGAGTGCTTAATTACGGTAGGCCCTCGCCGAAGCGCGAATCCAGGTTACAGCAGCAATGGTAAAGGGGATCAAGAAAAATAAAAAGCCAAACCAGAGGGAATTTGCCCGCACAAAGGGCTGGCTGATCATTAGGGCAATGATGAGGCCACAGTACACTAGCCCCGCCACGGGCAAGCCCAAAACCAGCAAAATAAACTTTGTATCCCGATCCATCCTGCCAAATTCCCTTGGTAAATACCGTTGCCGTTGATTCTAGCTGTGGATCCGGGGTTCCGGGTGGAGGGTCGAGAGAATTTCACTTTCGGCGATCGCCAATTCCTCAAGCCGCTGATTGACTAAATCTTGATCATAATAAGTTGTTGCCAATACCCAATAAGCCCCATAATGCCGCGCTTCCGAGGCCATCAATCCCCGATAAAATTTTGCCAAATCCGGCTCCGGGCAATGTTCTCCCAACAGGCCTAAACGTTCGTGGGAGCGGGCTTCGATTAACGCTGAAATTAACAACGAATCCAACAGCCGTTCCGGTTCCTGGGGCCGGATCAATTTGCGCAACTGGCCGCCATAGGGGGGCGCATTCAATGGCGCGAGGGGAATATTTTTCCGTTCTAGCCACTGGTTCACCAGCTCGAAATGCTCTAATTCTTCCTTGGCGATCGCCGTTAATGCTTTCACCAGTTCCACCGCCGACGGATACCGGAACATCATATTGAGGGCGACCCCTGCCGCTTTCCGTTCACAGTGGGAGTGATCCAGCAAAATCGTATCCAAATTAGCGAGGGCGAGTTCGATCCATTCCGGGCGGGTCGGCTCCTGGAGAAACTTGATCCGGGGTAAAGTCGCAGCAGTCATAGATTTGGGGAGATGGCGGACAACTCAACAGTATATAGTTTCCCCAAGCCCGATGCAGAATAGCTGCTATCGAGAGCAAGTTTCCTGCGAGAACGGCCACAACTCTTTATAATTTTTGGAGCAAAATTTACCGTAGCAAAGGCGATCGCCCATGAATTTTAATGTCAGAAAAAACAAATTGACCTGGTACATCACCGCCCAGATTGGGGTTTTGATGTTTCCCTTTGGCCTCTGTCTCCTGGGGGAATCGATTACCCGTCGCATTAATGGGGAACCCTGGTTTTGGTGGGGGACGGTGAGCCTAATTGTCGTCAATGCTGGCCTAGGGCTGATGATCGAAAGTGGCCTGATTGGTGGCTTTCCCCGCAATAACAGCGACGACAAAGCAGAATCTTAGACTTTTTTACCATGACTTTTATTCCCCCAAAGAAGCATACTGCGGCAATTAACGGTTTACCCTTGAGCTATTACGAATGGCATCCGGGTGGTGAACCCGTTGTACTCCTCCATGGTCTCGCGGATCATGGTTTGGTGTGGGCCAGCTTGGGGGAAAGTCTAGGGGAAAAATACCATGTGGTTGCCCTGGATCTGCGGGGTCATGGGGACAGTGGCAAACCGGAAACGGGTTATACTTTCGCCGACTACAGCGCCGATCTTGATGGGATTTGTGACTATTTCGGCTGGTCGCAGGTGAATCTCCTCGGCCACAGTTGGGGGGCAAAAATTGCTACTGTTTGGGCAACCCAAAATCCTGAGAAAGTGAAAAGCTTGATTCTCGCTGATCCGTTTTTTATGGGACAACTGCCCCTCTGGTGGCGCTACACCTTCCCCATTGGCTACCGGGTGCTACCTTTTTTAAAACTGTTGGGCCAATTCGAGAGCTATCACCAGGCCGAGGCGATCGCCAAAAAACTGAAGCAATATCGCGGCTGGAACGAGTGGCAACAGGCGATTTGTCGGGAAAGCTTTCTGGAAAATCCCGACGGCACCTGGACAAGCAAATTCGTGAAACGCGCCTGCGATGAAATTTTCCTCGATATTCTCCGGGTCAATGGCCTCACACAACCCCTAGGGATGCCGAGCCTCTTTGTGCAGCCAGAGGGAGGGTTAAATCGCCTCGAATTTCAGCTCAAGCCCTACCGTCAATATTTAACGAATCTCCAATGGCAAAAAGTCCCCGGCAACCACTGGGCCCACATGGTTGAACCGGAAGCCTTTAATCAGGCGATCGCCAATTTTCTCTCTAGAAGTTTATAGATATCTCACACCAGACCATCGTGATCTTTTCGGCGATGAAAATATGATGTGTCATTAATTTTGGGAGTAAATATCTAATTTAAAAAGCGATCGCTCCCTAATCGTAGCAGGGGTTCACCAGCGTCAACCCCGACTAACAGGAGCAACTAACTTTCCTTGTATGCCTCCATCCCCTCACAGGAACACACCAAATTTCTGTCCCCATAGGCATTATCAATCCGGCCCACCGTCGCCCAGAACTTATGCTGTTTCAGCCAAGGGGCAGGATAGGCCGCCACCTCACGGGAATAGGGATGATTCCATTCACCACAAATAACCGATTCCGCCGTATGGGGCGCATTTTTCACCGGATTATCTTCCTTAGAAATGTTGCCCGCTTCAATCAGGCGAATTTCCTCCCGAATCGCAATCATCGCCTCACAGAAACGGTCTAACTCCTCTAAAGATTCACTTTCAGTGGGTTCGATCATCATCGTCCCCGCCACGGGCCAAGAGATTGTCGGCGCATGGAAACCATAATCCATCAAACGTTTTGCCACATCTTCCACCGTAATGTCTGCCGATTTCCGCAGATCCCGCAGGTCGATAATGCATTCATGGGCAACGCAACCATTGGTTCCTTTAAACAACACCGGATAATGGTCATCCAAGCGTTTGGCGATGTAGTTGGCACTGAGGATTGCTGCTTTTGTCGCCTTCGTTAAACCGGCTGTTCCCATCATGGCGATGTACATCCAAGAGATCGGCAGAATACTCGCACTCCCAGACGGAGCTGCCGAAATTAAGCCAATATTGTCGGTATTCCCGTCTAAATTGGTCTTGGGCAGATAGGGGACGAGGTGGGCGGCGACACCAATCGGGCCAACCCCAGGCCCCCCGCCACCGTGGGGAATACAGAAGGTTTTATGTAAATTCAGGTGACAAACATCCGCACCGAAATCCCCCGGCCGACAAATGCCCACCATCGCATTCATGTTTGCGCCATCGAGGTACACCTGTCCGCCGTTGTCATGGATCACTTGGCAGATGTCTTTGATTCCCACCTCAAAAACCCCGTGGGTCGAGGGATAGGTGACCATTAACGCGGCGAGATTCTCTTTGTATTTTTCGGCTTTAGCTTTGAGATCCTCTAGTTCAATATCCCCTTGGCTACTGCAACATTTAATCGGGATCACCTTAAAACCACACATCACTGCACTGGCCGGGTTTGTGCCGTGGGCGGATTCGGGAATCAGACAAATATTCCGCTGGCGATCGCCGTTTTTGATGTGGTACTGACGGATCACCTGTAACCCTGCATATTCCCCTTGGGAGCCAGCATTGGGTTGGAGGGAAACCCCCGCAAATCCAGTGATTTCAGCCAGCCAATGCGCCAACTGGTCGCACATTTGCTGGTAGCCCTTGGTTTGGCTGCGGGGCGCAAAGGGATGCATTTTGCCAAAACTTGCCCAGGTGACCGGCATCATTTCCGCCGTCGCGTTGAGTTTCATCGTGCAGGAACCCAACGGAATCATCGAGGTGGTCAGCGATAAATCTTTGCTCTGGAGGTGGTGAATGTAGCGTAGCAACTCCGTTTCGGAACGATAGCGATTGAATACGGGATCCGTTAAAAAGTCACTGGTACGGCGGAGCGTTTCAGGGAAGTTCGGCGTAAAATTCTGGGCAAGCTGGGTGTAGGTAAAGGGAATTTCGGCATCGCTAAAAATTGCCCAAATGGTTTCAATCTCGCTGGCGACCGTGGTTTCATCGCAACTGATGCCGATATTACCGTCCGCAAAGTAGCGAAAATTATAGCCCTGTGCCTCGGCGCGTTCACGAATATTTGAGGCTTGCTCTGCCGTGGTTTGAACTTTAAGCGTGTCAAAAACGGGTTCGCGATTCACCGCAAAACTGAGTTTATCCAAGCCTGTCGCCAAGATTTGCGTGTGTTGCTGCACTTGGGTGGCGATCGCCTTTAGCCCTTCAGCCCCGTGGTAGACCCCATACATCGAAGCCATCACCGCCAGCAGCACCTGGGCCGTACAAATATTACTGGTCGCCTTGTCTCGCCGGATGTGCTGTTCACGGGTTTGCAATGCCAGCCGTAACGCCGGTTGACCCTGACTATCTTTAGAAACGCCGACGATGCGCCCCGGAATTTGCCGTTGATATTTTTCTTTCGTCGCAAAATAGGCCGCGTGGGGGCCACCATAACCGAGGGGAACCCCAAACCGTTGACTCGTTCCCACCGCAATATCTGCGCCCATTTCCCCCGGTGGCGTAAGTAAACATAAACTCAATAAATCCGCTGCCACCGTGGCGATCGCCTTTTGGTCGTGAGCTTTTTGAATAAACGCCCGATAATCAAAAATTGCGCCGTCCGTCGCCGGATATTGCAGCAACACCCCAAACACAGCATCAGTCATCTCAAAGGTGCGATGATCACCAACGATCACCTGAATGTCTAAGGGAATCGCCCGTGTCCGCACCACTTCAATCGTTTGCGGATGGCACAATTCCGACACAAAAAACGTATTCGCCTGCTTCTTTTTACAGAGTCCATAGCTCATCGCCATCGCCTCCGCCGCCGCTGTCCCCTCATCCAACAACGACGCATTGGCAATCTCCAGCCCCGTCAACTCGATCACCATCGTCTGGAAATTTAACAACGCCTCTAGACGACCTTGGGCAATCTCCGCCTGGTAGGGCGTATAAGCCGTGTACCAACCCGGATTTTCTAAAATGTTGCGCTGAATCACGGGCGGGGTCACACAGTCGTAATAGCCCATGCCGATGAAATTTTTGTAAACCTGATTTTGGTTGGCGATCGCCGCCAGGGTGTGTAAAGCCTCTTGTTCCCCCTTCGCGGCGGGTAAATTCATTGCTGATTTTTGGCGAATCTTGGCGGGAACCGCTTGATTAATCAAGGTCTCCAACGCGTCATACCCTAAAAATGCCAGCATTTTTGCCATTGCCCCATCACTAAGACCAATGTGACGGCGAGCAAAAGAATGATCCTCAGAAGCATGAGAAAGCGGCGGCAACTGTTGCAAATTAACCATGAAATCACCAGAAAAAAGCAGGCTTAAGCACTTATCATAATAGGGAAAAATTACCCCCCACGGGCTGCTGATGTGGTTCTCCAACCTAAGATTTCCCATCACAACATCCCCCAACCCCAGCGTAAGGTCGCCCACCCCATGTCCCTAATGTCTCTCCGGGCGGGACTGTGGGCCCTAGGCCATACCCTTTTCCCTCAACGCTCATCCGATGGAGGTTCTACACTTTGTGGCGACCATTTTAGTCATTGAAGATGAACTCAGTGTTTTAAATATTTTGCGGGACATTCTAACCGCCGAAGGGTTTGCTGTAATCACAGCGACCGATGGGCAAATCGGCTTAGAAACGGCCTATGCGCAGCTCCCCGATCTCATTATTTGCGACGTAAATTTACCGCGATTAGACGGGTACGGTGTCCTCAAAGCGCTCCATAGCAACCCAACCACCACCACTATTCCGTTTATTTTTCTGTCAGCTCGCGCTTCCCGTTCCGCCCAACGCCAAGGGATGGATCTAGGGGCAGATGATTACATTCCCAAGCCCTTTACCCGTCAGGAACTGCTCAATGCGATCCGGGGACGCCTCAGTCGCCGTCAGGGTCTCGCTCAACATTCAGCGCAACAGTTAGAGCAACTGCGGCGCAATTTAACCATGGCCCTCCCCCATGAGCTGCGCACTCCCCTCCAAGGCATCATGACCTCAGCGGAGTTGCTGGGGGAATGTTGGGAAACCCTAGACCGCCAAGAAATCCGAGAAATTAGTGAGAGCATTCGTATTTCAGCCAGTCGCCTCCATAATTTAATCCAAAAGTTCTTGCTATACACCAAGCTCGATTTAGCCACCCACGATCCCGATGATTTTCACCTCTGGTATAGCCCTGTCACTGAGAAAAGTGACACGCTCATCACTACTTTGGCCCGACAAATTGCCAAACAATACCAGCGCCCAGAGGACTTGAAGCTAGAGTTATGTGCGGCGAAGGTTGCAATCTCAGAGAAGTGGCTTATTACCCTGGTGCAGGAAATTGTCGATAATGCGTTTAAATTTTCGGAGCACACTTCCCAAACCCAGAAACGCATTCTGCTGAAAAGTCGGATCAATGGCAATGTATGGCAGTTAGCGATCAAAGACCATGGTCGTGGCATGAGCCCAGAGCAGATTCGGGCCTTAGGTGCCTATATGCAGTTTGACCGTCAACAGTATGAGCAGCAGGGATCTGGTCTCGGATTGGCGATCGCCGAACGGATCGCAAAAATTTATAATGGGACGGTGACGATTAAGAGTACTGTAGGGACAGGAACCACGGTGATTGTCACATTTCCGACTGCGACTTCGGAACAAATTCCGACAGAAAACCGCCTCAGTTAGTGCCCGCTGTTATTTTTTCTCCATGAGTCAATTACACAATGCCTTTACCCTGTTTGTCAGCCTGTTGGTGGAGGCGATGCCCTTTCTGCTACTGGGGGTAATCCTTTCGAGTGTGCTGTTGGTGTGTGTAGATGAACGCCAACTGATCCAGCGTTTACCGAAAAATCCAGTTTTAGGGGCTTTTATGGGCAGTTGCATCGGGTTTTTGTTTCCGGTGTGTGAATGCGGCAATGTGCCCGTGGCCCGTCGCTTTATGCTCCAGGGAATTCCCACTTCTGTGGCGGTAGGTTTTTTGTTGTCGGCCCCCACCCTAAATCCGGTGGTAATTTGGTCGACTTGGATCGCCTTTCGGGGCCAACCGGAAATCGTGCTCTATCGGGTGCTGGGTTCCTTGGCGATCGCCACCATCGTCGGGACAGTGTTTAGCGTCGAATCAGATCCCAAAAAGCTGCTCCAACCGAAACTGGCCCAACGCTTAAAATTCGTCCAGCAGGTCAACGAAAACCAAGCTCAGGCAGCGAACACCAGTCCTCTGCTCCAATCGGGGACATTTTTCCTCGGCGCCCAGCAGACAGTCCCCCTCGAAACAGTGGCGACCCAAATGCCAGCACCAGCGACGACCCAAGGCCGGAGCTTTAAAACCCTCTTTGGGGCCTTGGTTAACAATATTTCTGTGGAATTGCGAGAACTGGGGGCGGTATTGATTTTCGGCAGTGCGATCGCCGCGTTGATCCAAGTCTTTGTGCCCAGGGAAGTCGTCTTGAGTCTAGGCCAAGGGACGATTACCTCCATTGTGGCGATGATGCTGTTGGCGGCGATTGTTTCCATCTGCTCGACGGTGGATTCTTTCTTTGCCCTGTCCTTTGCTTCCACCTTCACGACGGGTTCCCTACTAGCCTTTTTGATTTTCGGGCCAATGATCGATATCAAAGCAGTCGGCCTGATGCTCTCAATTTTCAAACCCCGCTTTATCCTGTACTTTTTCCTCTTGGCGGGTCAGCTCACCTTTCTTTTTGCCCTCGGCTATAGCTATTTCCTTTAGGGGGCCAGGGAATTTTTGCGGGGAGACGCGTTTCAGTTTTCCAGAAGTCCGCCGCAACGTACAATAAAAACCGTCTTCACAGTTTGAGTTCTATGCAGTACCACGCACAAGTTTATGTTACTCTCCGTCCCTCTGTTCTTGATCCGGCTGGTGCCGCTGTCGAATCAGGTCTAAGTCAATTAGGCCATGGGGGCGTCTCTGGGGTACGCATTGGGAAGTATATCGAATTAAATCTTGCCGCCGCTGACGAAGCAGAAGCCAAGGCGAAAGTGGATCAAATGTGCGATCAACTGCTTACCAACCCAGTGATTGAAAATTATCGCTTCGACCTCACCCCTCTGAAATAACGATAAATTTCCGCCCGATCTTCCCTTGCAATCCTTCAATTAATTGGTAACGACACGATGAAATTTGGTATAATTGTTTTCCCTGGCTCAAACTGTGACCGTGACATGGCAATGGTGACGGAAGGGATTTTTGGACAGCCGACGCGGATGGTCTGGCACCAGGAAACAGATATTTCTGACCTAGACGTGATTGCGGTGCCTGGGGGCTTTAGCTACGGGGATTATCTCCGTTGTGGGGCGATCGCCCGCTTTTCTCCGGTGATGCAGAGCGTCATCGACCATGCTAATCAAGGGAAATATGTGCTGGGGGTTTGTAATGGCTTTCAGGTGTTGACGGAAGTGGGTCTGCTGCCTGGGGCTTTAGTGCGCAACCGAGATCTGCACTTCATTTGCGATCGCCAATATCTCCGGGTTGAAAACAATGATCGGGTCTGGACAAGGGGTTACCGCCAAAACCAGGTGATCAATATTCCCATCGCCCACGGAGAAGGACGCTACCATGCCGACCCCGACACCCTCAAGGCGATCGAAGATAAAGGTCAGGTGCTGTTCCGTTACTGCGACGCCCAAGGCAATGTAAATGAGGCTGCCAATCCCAACGGTTCTCTCAACAACATCGCCGGTATTACCAACCAAGCTGGCAATGTTTTAGGAATGATGCCCCACCCAGAACGGGCCGCCGATGGCAGCCTCGGTTTAGTAGACGGGCAAGGTTTATTTGAAGGGCTATTAAACCTTGTTGCCGGATAGCTTGAGGATTAGGCGAAAGCAGCAAAAAAACGCTCTAGACGACCATTAAGGTGCTTAACGAGATCTAACTGCCCAATCCCAAAAATTAAGATGGCGTCGGTTGAGACTCCAGGTAGCGTAGAAATTCTAGCAACTCATCATCGGATAACAATTGGCGCGATCGCTTGCCATAGGTTTCTAGCAAGTAAGTGCGGCCCTGCTCACTAGACCAGCGCAAGCGCTTGAGTTCCACATCGGTGCGGGCAATAATCTCAGAAAAATCTAACGCATCTGTCGAGCTGCCTGCCGACCCTAAATCTAAGCTCGTATCAGGTGTCGCTTGGGGCTGATTTAGGGGGATTTCGGGAGTCTGGTCTACGACCGGCGCCGGAGATGGCAAGGGTAAATCATTTTGATGGCTCGGTATTGAGACTGGATTTGTCGGGGTTGCAACCGTTGGTGTGGAGGCAGCCATGACAGGTGCTGGTTTTGCAGAGACGACCGGGGCTGCTGGAGGAGATTGAACGGGCATGGTCTGCTTCGCGGGGGCTGGTGCCGGAATTGCCCCAGATCCCAAAAGATTTAACGCCCGGATTCTTGCTTGATCCTCCGCCTGTTCCACAGAGGGGGCTGCCGCCAAACCACTGGCGAGTTTTTTCCCTTCCAATTCCACCACAACCCGCACAATAAACTGGCCATGTTCAATGGCTGCCAGTTCACTGATTAAGCCCCCGTAGGGATAACGCTGCCGAAAAATCTCTGGTGTCATGGAACGTAATAGGAAAAATTTGACTCAATTTATTAGTTGAGTGCAATTGTACCCTTATTCTTCCTGATTCAGGGCAATTTGCTGGTGAATTCCCTAGAGGCCATGGAGAGAATTCCCTTGACAGGGTACAATATCGAAAAAGCATTGTGACAAGATAGTCAACACATACGTCTAGTGGCTTGGTCATTTAGATTTTGCCCTTGTCCCAGCCGCGATTGTATCGGACGATCCTCCTTTAATCACATTGCTTGTTTTTCCGTCGGGTTTGCTTAGCCACAGGCAGTCCCTGCTCTTTTCCTGAAACACGTCTTTTTGGGTCAGTTTCAGAACCAAGTCCCCGCCATAGCCGTTTCCTAAACGTAATGACCTCTAGAAGGGTTGGTGTGGGAGCTCCCCTGTTCGATGTTTGCTCAAGTTTTTCGACTGTGTACTTGCGAACTTGTCATTTCCTGAGGTGTTATCGGCCTCGCCCCCATTAGGCTTTGTTTCTTTTGTGAAACGGGCCATCCTTTCGGAAAGGGCATTGTTTTGATCAGTCAACCTTGGGGTTCCTGGGGAATTTGTGGCGTTTCCCATCAGAAATACAGGTCTGTTGACTGTCTAGGTTTAATGATAGCGACAAACAACAGACTGATACTGCTTTTCTGGTGGACTGTTGTCGTTTCACTTTACTTTCTAACGAAAAGGATAGTTTTGCATGGATTTTTCAATCGCCACACTGCTGTCTTTCTTTACAGATGACAAATTGGTTGCCGGTAAATTCCTCGAAAAGAAATTAGAGTGTCGCTCTGAGGAAGATACAGAACAACTCCAGATTATTCTTGATGCCCTGGAGCGCTCGAATATTTTGGTGAAGGAACGGGGCAAATACCGCCGGGTGCCGGAAGCGGATGTGGTCGAGGCAAAGCTACGGTGTTCGAGTAAGGGTTTTTGTTTTGCGATCCAGGATTCTGAGGATGCTGATGATATTTATATCCGGGAAAGTTATCTCAGCAATGCTTGGAATGGCGATCGCGTTTTAGTCAAAATCATAAAAGAAGGAACGCGGCGGCGATCGCCAGAGGGAGTAGTCCGTTTAATTTTAGAACGGGCCAATCCTTCCCTCCTAGCGCGGGTAGTCCAAAAAGACGAAGGCTTCCGGGCAGTGCCCCTCGACGATCGCCTCCTGTTTGAACTTGAACTCCAGGACGAAACGGATCGGCTCCAGCAAGCCATTGATCACCTCGTCCATGTTTCGGTGGTGCAATACCCCATTGCCCAGTACCTCCCCCAGGGGTCTGTCACCAAGGTGTTGGGGAGTGATGCCGAGGCCGCCGCTGACACCGATATTGTCTGTTGTAAACATGATTTACTGCGCCAATTTCCCGAGGAGGTTTTGGCTGCCGTTAAGGACATTCCTACAAAACTAACCAAAAAAATGCTCGCCAAGCGGCGGGATTTTCGCGACCAATTAACCATCACCATCGAGGATGAAATTCACCTCACCCCAGAAAACCAAGCCTTCATTGAAAATGCATTTACGCTCCAAAAAACTGAAGCTGGACAGTGGCAACTGGGCATTCACCTGGCGGATGTGGCAGAATTTGTCCCGGCCCAGGGGGTCCTGGATCGGTGGGCGAAAAAACACGGCACGGCAGTATTTCTCGGTCAAATGACCATTCCGCTATTTCCGCCAGAATTTAAGGAGAAAGTAGAGCTTCGTCCTGGAGCAGACCGTCTCACCATGTCCATTCTCCTCACCTTTGATGATCAGGGGAACGTGGCAGAATTTGAAATTACCCCCAGTGTGATCCGCGTTGACCAAAGCCTAAGTTACCAAAAGATTCAGCATCTCCTCAGTAGTGGAGAAACCGCAGAGGCGGATCTGGCCGATGTCGCAACCCTGTTGAATGATTTAATTTTTAACCTCAGTCCTTTAGTCAAAGCCCAGCGCCTGCAACGGGGCGGTTTCCAGATTTCTCTACCCGAAGTAACTTCTGCTTTTAAAGATGAAGGGCGTTTCGGGACGATGATTGTTTCACCGAGCTTGCCGGTGCGGTCTCTCTTGGCAGAGGTGATGATTCTGGCGGGTCGAGCGGTGGCCCAACATATGCTGGCCCTAGAACTGCCAGCCATCTATTGCTACCAAGCTAATCCTGATTTTGAGAGCCTCGAAAATCTAATTAAGTTGGGCAATAATCTAAACCTGAAGCTCAAGCTCGAATCGGAAGAGGAGCTTTTACCCCACGATTATCAGCACTTTATCCAAGAGTTCAGCCAAACAGACATGACAAAAATCCTGAACTATCTGCTTCAGGAAACCCTGGATGTTCCCCGCTATGGTGCCCATCCCCACCCCCATTTTGGCTTGGCCTACCGGGACGGTTATAGCCGTGTCTGTGCGCCGGGGCAACGCTATGGTGACTTGGTGATGCAGCGCATTTTAAAACTCATTTTCTCTGAGGGGCGCGATCGCCGTTCGAGTCGCGTCAAGGTCGGGGTTAACCTCGGCAGCAGCACTTGTCATAACCAGGTGAACTGGAAAGTGCTACCAACGCCGATCCAAACGGAATTAGAAGAAACCATTGCCAGCCTAATTTTGCAACTCAACGATCAAGAAAAGGTGGCCGATGACGCCGAAAAAGATCTCCAGGGACTCCAAAAGGCTGAAAAAATGAAGGCCCACACGGGGCACACTTTTAAGGGATTGATCACCGGGGTGCAGTCCTATGGTTTCTTTGTGGAAATCGAGGATCTGCTCGTGGAAGGTCTTGTCCATGTCAGCTCCCTCAAGGATGACTGGTACGAATATCGCGCCCGACACAGTTGTCTGGTGGGTCGGAAAAATCGTACTGCCTATCGCCTCGGCAATACCGTCGATGTGGAAGTGAAGAGTGTCGATTATTATCGGCAACAGATTGATCTGGCGATCGCCAAAAATACCAATTCAGACCCAGATGACGCGGCTGCGGAAAATTGGGAAGAAGAATAATCACCTGTCTATGACTCAGCTGATGGGGGAAGCATTCAACGCTTCCCTCTTTTTTTGTGACGATACGGCCCCCGGTGGCCTAGGGCATCCACTCCAGGAAAAAACCCACCTTACTTTCCTTTGCCGCACTCGAATTATGTTTTTGAATTTCCGTCGCCGCCCGCCAGTGGGATGTGAAGGCATAGCCGGCCCCTAGGGTCGTGATCCCCATTTCCTCTGGGGTCGCTAAGTTAACAAACTGTTGACTCAGGCTAATGGTCGAAGCTCCGGAGCGAGACAGATTAAGCTGCAACTTGGCGCCCACCTCTAGGCCTTCCCGTTCGTAATCTGGGCCAGAAAAGGATTGATAGCCGAGACTAGGGGCAATATTAAAGCGGTTGCCGAGGGGAAGTAAATAATAGTTGGCACGGGCGGCCACCTGGGTGCGATCGCCACTAAACAGGGTATGACCTTCGGCACTGAGGGTCAGGGGAAAATCAGGTTTTACAAAAATATCTTCAACGCCGACACTGATGCCCCCCTGGTGATCGTTGCTGGGAAATTGGGCGTACCCAAGCCGCCAGCGGGTCTGAAAACTCGGTTCGTGGCGAATGCTACGGAGCACATCGGGGATCCCTGCTTCACTCCACCGTTGCAGTATGGGGCTATTGTCAAAGGTTTCTGGGGGCAAATCAAGTTGCTCTGGGGTGAGGGTTTGGGCTAGACCCAGAGGGGCAAAGGCGATCGCCAAACTACTAGCCAGCACAACGTTCTGTAATCCGTTTCTCAAGGTTAATGCTCCCCACCACAACAAATATTTTTCCTATCCTAGACTATCCCGCAAACAGATCGAGGGGGAAATGGCCATAGGTACCAGCCAGTTCCGGTTCAGGGGATTGCAGCGCCACCAAAACGCCCCGATACTGCCCCACATAGTCATCGAGGTAATGGCTCATTTTTTGAGTATTGAATTTTAAATACACCGGGCGATCGCCCCATTCGCCTGGATCAATGGCGATCGCCCCATCGTAGCCTAAACCCCAGAGATACTGCTGCACCGTTGTTGTGGCGACGGCAACGTTATCCGCGCAGATGCCAATATTTTCCCAGTCCGCCGCCTGACAAGCCAAACGCAAATTTTGCCGGAGGGTTTCCCGTTCGGCTTCTGATTCTCGGACGGGGGTAGTCACACAGCTTTTTTGCTGCAAAAGGGCGATCGCCGCCGTCAACTCTGGGGAGATACTCATCGGTTATGTCACAAAATAGGCTCGGTTTAGCCTAGCAGACTCCCTGGGGCTAGATCCATTCTCCATCTTCGTCGGGGTCTACCCTAGGGGAAGCTTCCTCTTCGGAAGTGTAGGGGGGCGTCAAAATTCGATAGTCAGCATCATAGACAGTACCCGTTTCATCTGACGCTTTGGCAGGCTTTGCAGACGGTTTTGGGGCCGGTGGCTTTGGCATCGCAGCCTCTGGGCCGGGACTAGGACGGGGACGCTGGGGTTTCGGGTGGGGGCGAATCTGGGGTTCTCCTTCACCTGTCTGGGGCGGCTGGGGACGGGTCGACTGTTTGGGGGGTGATTCAATGTCCCAGGTTTCTTCATCCTGGGTTTCTAGTTCCTTGTCAGTCCAATCATAATTGGCGCGGCTCCGTTCCCAATCGGAACGACCAGTGCGGCGATCGGGCTGGCGAGGGGGACGTTGTTTCAGGCGTTCAAGGCGAGGATTCGGGCGATCGCCTCGATTATTAGGACTAGGATTTGTCCCTTTTAAAAAAAGCTGCAAGAGCAAACTCAGGAGCAACCCAAGCAAGACCGCTGCGATAAACCAAATGCTGAGGGGCAACTGCCAGGGAACGGTGCGATTAAATAGAACGAGACCCAGCGCCTGACTATTTTGCAGCAGCAGAACCGCTCCACCCCCAAAGCAGAGTAGCAACAACAATAACAGTGGCGACCTAGACTCCATAAACAAGCAACGGCGATCGCCTAGGGCGTTTCCGGATTTTCGGTGGGAGACTGGGCCGGCGTTGTCGTGCCAGTGCGTGCCAAAGCCTCGTCCACTTGGGCTAAGAGATCCTTAAGCACCTGTTCGTCCGGATATAACTCCACCAACCGTTGCAAATGGGGACGTGCCCCTGCTAAATCCCCCAGGGCTAAACGGGCTTGTACCAAACCTTGCAGCGCATTTGTATTGTCTGGCTCCCGTTCTAAAACGGCTAGAAATCCGGCTTCTTGTTGCTTCAGTTGAGCTTCTTGATCCGCCTGGGGATTCCGAGCCACTTCGGTTGTCGGTTGTCGCACGCTATCAATGATGCCTCCGATCACTGGCACCATCGCAGTTCCCGCAAAGGAGCCTGCACCAATAAACAGGATCACTTTTGTCCAAAATTTCTGTTTCTTTTGCTTCGCTTCAACGGCTTTATCAGAAAAAAGAGGCATGGGTTGAGGGGGATGACTTAAAAATCCTATCTATTTTAGCCCATGGCCATGGGAGTTCTAGAAAATGGGATTTAATGGGAAAGGCTGCCATTTCCCGAAGTTTTTTAACCCTTGCTCTATGTCTGCTTCTAAGTCTCCAGCCCCTTTATTGGCCTACTTCACCGCTTTTTTTTACATTCTCTTTAGCCTCATTCCCGATAGCCATAGCATGATGGTGGCCTGGTCATGGGTGTTTGTGTGGCAGGTAGGTCTGTTCTGTCCTTTGTTGTGGTTTTTGGTGCAGCTATGGGATAACCGCCGCCTCTATCTGTTGGGCAACGGGTTTGATCAGGGTCTAATTGCAATTTTAGTCAGCTTGGGGATTTCCACCCTGGGGGCAGAGTTTCCCCAGCAAGCCCGCTGGCAAGCCTGGGCCTGTTTAGGGTTTATCGCCGCGCTCTATCCCATTAGTCGTTGGCTGAATAGTGTAACTGGTCGTTATCGATTATTTTTGGGGCAAGGATATTTAAGTTTGGCCTTCGTTGCTTTTAGTTTGGCGCTGTGGCTGAGTCGGACATTTTTACCGGAAATTGAGCGGCTCCGGGATTTGGGTGTTGATGGGGCGGTGCAACAGTTTGATTTTTCGCTGCTGGAACTGCGTAACTGGGCTCCCTTGGGTCACCAAAATTATGTGGCCGGTTATCTCATTCTTTGTTTAC